>JAHEME010000312.1 GCA_024643825.1 Chloroflexota bacterium
ATGGGGTGCCTCCTCCTCTCCGTTTACGGAGAAGGGGAAAGTTGCAGGCTTGTCCCCGGTTTTTATTACCGAATCAGACTTCACACCGCTCTCTCTGCGTCGGACGGTTGAAGAAGCCTGGCGCGGACGGCGTCCAGATCAGTCTGACTCAGTCCGCCTTTGCGCAGATAGGGTTCGATGTTGAGGGATGCCAGCGTGGTGAGGATGACATCCCTCGTGGTGGTATGCTCGCGTGCCAGGATTTCTTCCCGTTCGGGGTCAACACTGAGTTCGTAGTCGGCAATGATGTCATCCGTTGCAACCCCGACCGCGGCCAGCAGCAGGAGTGTCACGATTCCAGTGCGATCGACGCCGCGAACGCAGTGGATCAGGACGCCGCCGGGTTGGGCGCGTGCGACAGCCGAGACCGCAGCAGCATGGCGTTCCGGCCAGCGCTTGAGCGCGTCCTGGTAGTAGAGCGGCGTAATCCACAAGTCACTCACCGCCCATCGATGCAAGAACTCGGTATCCGTAATGTCTTCCACGTCGACGCAAATGGTCGTTATATCCGGGGGGCGCGGCGCGACATCGGGCATATCTTCATCGTCTTTGCCAAATGTGCGCAGCGAAATGATGGTGCGGATGCCGTGCTCGTAGAGGGACGACCAACCCGCAGCGGTGAGCCGGGCGGGGTGGTCCGAGCGCACAACCGCGCCCCAGCGAGTCATGCGTCCATCAACAGTCCTCAGACCACCGAGATCGCGAACATTGGAGCAGCCATCCCACGTCAGACATCGATCTTCATTCATTTGATCACCTTGCCGATCTCCCTGATGGAGGGCCATTTCAGGCTGAGAATCTGAACCCGAAATGGCAGCGAATTCCCTTGCTTTTCAACTACGATTCCTCAGAATCCAAATGGACTTCTACGGCAGCCCCGGTATCAGGCGATGATCAGGCAGGGGGCGTTTCAACCGCGATCATCTTTCCGTAAATTGCGCTTCTACCCACCCAACCGTTGATCTTGCCCCGATTGTTCCCGATCAGAAATCGTTTCTTGTTATCGATAGATTTGATCAGGTGCAGGAATACGTTTCCGCGTACGCGAACGAGGACGACATCGCCTACTTCGAGATCATCGGGATCGCAGGGGGCCAGGGTGACAATATCTTTGTGCTTCACACGGCCTCGCATGGAGTGACCGCTGGGCCGGATCTTGACGGTTTCCCCGTTTTGCAGCTTTTCGATGGCAAAGTTTGCCCATCCCATATCATGTTCCTCACAGAAGAACGCAACTGTACTCTATGTTATCCTGATAGGGTCAGGCTAATCAGACAGTGATCGGATCCCATGACATTGGCGTGGATGGCGGCATCGGTGATGCGGGGGACGAGATCGGGCGTCACGAAAAAGTAGTCGATGCGCCAGCCGACGTTGCGCCCACGCGCGCCGCCGATGTTCGTCCACCAGGTATAGGCTCCTTCAAGATCTGGGTTACGCTGGCGGAAAATATCCACATAACCTGCTTCCACCACTTCATCGATCCATGCGCGCTCTTCCGGGAGGAAGCCCGTGGTCTTCTGATTCGTTTTGGGCCGCGCGAGATCGATCTCCTGATGGGCGGTGTTCACGTCGCCGCAGAAGATCACGGATCGGCCTGCCGCGCGGAGTTCCTCACAGATTCGCAGGAAGTCGGCTTTGTAGGCCATCTTGAAGGGCACGCGGGCATGATCGCGGCCCCCGTTGGGGAAGTAGGCTCCGATGAAGGTGAAGTCGCCAAGATCGGCGATGATGGTGCGGCCTTCGCGGTCATAGTCTTCGATGCCGAGACCGATCTGCACGGAGCGCGGCTCAACTTTTGAATATAGACCCACGCCGCTGTAGCCGGGTCGCTCTGACCACGCCCAGTAGGAATGATAGCCGGGTGGCTCGCGGAGTTCTGCGTCGAGTTGATCGGGGTGAGCTTTGGTTTCCTGCACGCATAGAATATCCGGCTGGGCCTCGGCGATCCAATCGAGGATGCCTTTACGGTGGGCGGCGCGGATTCCGTTGACGTTCCAGGAATAGAGGACGGTCATGAAGCCTCCACTCGTGCTAACGTCTGGCCTCGATCTACCTGATCGCCGGGGTTGACGAGCAGTTCTGTCAGCGTGCCTGCATAGGGGGCCGTCACGCGTATTTCCATTTTCATCGCTTCCATGATCAGCAGACTTTGACCCTCCTCGACTGATGCGCCTTGCTCTACGAGTACCTGAGTGATCACACCCGGCATCTGGGCTTCGAGGCCATTGCCAGCACCTCCGGCGGCGCGCCGCGCACCGGAATTTTGTGCGCGCTGAAGTTCGTAAACTCGTGCGGAGCCATCGGCTAAAGCGGTAAAGATGCGCGACTCGCCGCCGCGCGTGGTATTCGTAGCAGTATACGCGCGGATGCGCTGCCCATCGATCACGAGCGTCATGCCGCCCTGTGAGTCGGGGATGGCTTCTACGGTATAGGCTCGATCCTCGATGTGGGCGAGGTAGGTGTTGCCGCCCTGTGGTTCGAGAGAGACGGTATAGTCCGTTCCGTTGTGATGATAGCGAAATTCCATGCGCCGCCTTTAGGAGAATGTAACCACGCCGCGCGCTACATCGCCGGTGAGCATCGCGCCGTAGGCTTCGTTGATTTGATCAAGCGTGTACTGCTGGCTGACCATCTGGTCGAGCTTGAGTTTCCCCGCCATGTAGAGGTCGAGGATCATGGGGAAGTCGCGGTGGGCGAGGACAGTTCCGTAATAGCTGCCCTTGATCGCCAGTTCTTTCCGCGTGATGACTGCGCCCGGTAAGTTGGTTCCCGACCCCATCGCGGAGAGTCCCGCCAGAATCAACTGACCGCCGGGGCGAACGGCGGCTAATGCCGCTTCCTGCAAGGATGGCAGCCCGACGGCCTCGAAGACCACATCAGCGCCGCGCCCGGAGGTGAGTTCGCGGATGACATCTACTGTGTGAGGATCAGATGGCAGGGCATGAGTCGCGCCGAACTCCCGTGCGAGGGCCAGTTTCTTCTCGCTGGTATCGACGGCGATGATCGGATCCGCGCCGCAGAGCATGGCTCCCTGCAAAATGCTCAGGCCCACGCCGCCGCAGCCGTAGACAACGACGCTCTCGCCGGGGCGGACGTTGGCAGTGTACATGGCGGCTCCAACACCCGTCGCAACCGCGCAGCCAACCAGCGCGGCTACATCGAGCGGAGCATCCTCGCGGATCACGACCACGCTTTCCTGCGGGACGACGGTGTATTCGGCGAAGGTGCTGAGGCCGGAGAAGTGGTACACATCCGCGCCATTGTGATGCAGGCGCACGGTTCCATCGAGCATGGTTCCGGCCCAGATCGGGCCGACGAAGGTATCACACAGATTGGGCTTCCCATGCTGGCAGTAGAAGCAATGCCCGCAGTAGGGAGCCCAGTTCAGGACGACGTGATCGCCGGGGCGGATGTCGGTCACACCCGGCCCGACGGATTCGACGATGCCTGCGCCCTCGTGCCCTGGAACCAGCGGAAACGGGTGCTGAGTGGCTCCGCTGACGAGGTGGTAATCGCTGTGGCAGACACCGCTGGCGGCGACCTTCACGAGTACTTCGCCGTCGCGGGGGTCATCAAGGGTGAGTTCTTCGATGGTAAACGGCTGGTGTGCCCCTCGGAGCAGGGCGGCCTGGATTTTCAACTTAGCTTCTCCCCATGCGGAATGAATCGGTGCGGTTCCACGGACTGAACTGATCGGCATCGTCGCTGGCTGCCTGCGAATGCTGCTGTGGCATCGACTGAAGCTCGCCCAGCGCGGCGACGATCAGCGCGGTATCCGGGACTTGTTCGTCAGTAACCTGCCAGGGTGTGAGGTGATCGGTGATGAAGTCGGTGGAAAGCTCCCCGGCGGCAAAGGCAGGGTGATCGATGACGGCTTGCAAAAATTCGATGTTGGTGGTGACTCCGAGGATCACATACTCACCGAGCGCGGACTTCATGCGTTGAATCGCATCGGTGCGGCTCTCAGCGTATACGATCAGCTTGGCGATCATGGGGTCGTAGTGGAGGGTGACCTCGTCGCCAGTGACGACCCCGGCATCGACGCGGATACCTGGCCCCTGGGGTTCTGACGCGAGGAGTATAGGGCCGACGGCAGGGAGGAATCCGGCAGGGGCGTCTTCGGCGTAGACGCGGCATTCGATGGCGTGACCGCGCTGAGTCAGCTCGGCCTGGGTGAAAGGGAGAGGCTCCCCGGCGGCGATGCGTATCTGGAGCTTCGCCAGATCAACGCCTGTGACCAGTTCGGTGACCGGATGCTCGACTTGCAAGCGGGTGTTCATCTCCAGAAAGTAGAAGTCCCCCCCCTGATCGGCGATGAACTCGACGGTCCCGGCATTGACGTACCCTACTGCCTGCGCTGCTGCGACGGCGGCGGCTCCCATCTGTGTTCGGATTTCCGGGGTGAGCAGCGGCGAGGGCGACTCTTCGATGATCTTCTGATGGCGGCGCTGGATGGAGCATTCGCGTTCAAACAGGTGAACGGTGTTTCCGTGGGTATCGGCAATTATCTGGATTTCGATATGCCGCCCGTGTTCGATGTACTTTTCGAGGAAGATACGATCATCGCTGAAGGCGTGCTGCGACTCGCGGCGGGCGGCGGCCATCGCGTCGATCAGTTCGATAGAGGATCGCACGATGCGCATGCCCTTGCCGCCGCCACCCGCGGCAGCCTTGATGATCACCGGGTAGCCGATTTGATCAGCGGCTTGCAGATAGGCGGGGTCGTCCGCGCTGTCATCCTGAAATCCGGGGACGATGGGAACGCCTGC
>JAHEME010000313.1 GCA_024643825.1 Chloroflexota bacterium
GCAGCTACATCTCGACGACACGCAAACAGGGCAGTAACGTGATTGACGCTATCCATGACGCTTTTCTCGGTCGCCCCTTCATGCCTGCCGCTTATGCTGCTACGCCTGAGTAGTTACCTTTCATGTTCCTTACTCCTGATTTCCTCAGTCTAAGACATTTTTTCTGTCCGGAAAATCAGGGGAAGCTAATTCTCGGTCAGCACAAAGTGGCGGACAAGAGCAATGAAATCACAGCCTTACCCACACTCTTGAAGGAACGTTATCTGAAAGGCTGCATCGTCACCCTGGATGCTATGGGCTGCCAGAAGGACATCGCCGCGCAAATTGTTGCCCAACAGGCGGATTATGTCTTAGCGCTCAAAGGCAACCAAGGGCGGCTGTTGGAGGATGTCCAGGCATGGTTTGACTGGGCCCAAGCACGCCACTGGCGTGACGTTGCCCACCGCTTTCATCAGACCATTGACAAGGGACACGGTCGCATTGAAATTCGTCGCGGTTGGGACCTCAGCGATCCGCGGGCTTTTGAAATGCTCGGTCATCATGAAGGGTGGCAAGGGCTTCAGAGCATCGTCATGCTTCAGCGTGAACGGCGCATCGGCCAACCGGTTCAAGCCGAAACCGCTTATTTCATTTCTAGCCTCCCCGCGGAGGCTGTCCGCCTCCTTCGCGCCACCCGCCATCATTGGGCCATTGAGAATTCTCTCCACTGGACACTCGACTTTACCTTCCGCGAGGATGAAGCCCGTCTACGCTCAGGCAACTCCGCTGAAAACTTTGCTACCCTGCGTCGTATTGCCTTCAATCTCTTAAAACGCCATCCCGGCCAAGATACGATGAAACGCAAACGCTTCCGTGCGGCTTTTGATGATTCGTACTTATTCCAATTCCTTACTCAGCTTTGATGCGTTTGCCCTAGTATCCACACCACATGGTATTTACATTCCCAGCGTGTGTGGGCTAAACTCTGTGCATCGTTCATGAAGAACCTCCGTGACTTTGAACTTTGAGCGGTTCACGTCTTTGAGGTTCTTCTTCTTTCTGGAACTGTCAAACTCTGGGCGTCTCCCCGGCACAGCCGGAGGTTTACCTTTTTCAATTATGGTCACCCGTCTGCGGATGGATGCGGCGCTGTACGAACCCGCTCCACCAAGACTCGTCCCCCCAAATTGTGGAGTGGTTTGTAATGCGCTGGCCCGTTGAGGTGACCTTCCAGGAGGCACGCGCCATCTGGGCGTCGAGACCCAGCGCCAGTGGTCGGACCTGGCTATTGCCCGCACCAGACCTATCCTGTTGTGTCTCTTTTCCTGGATTACTCTCGCCGCTCATTCTTTACTATCTCATCAGGCTGTCTCAACTCGGTCTTCGGCCTGGCATTCTAAATCCTTGCCCACCTTCGCCGATGCTATCGCCTGGGTCCGATTGCTCTTATGGCAGTCGACTTTTCGCATGTCGTCTCCTGACGACGACATCGTTAAAGTCTCTCGTTCGTTTCTTTCCCGCCTGACAGATACCCTTTGTTATGCGACCTGAATGTACAAAGTTGAGCTTAGAGATCCATTTCGCACACAGTAGAACATGATGGCAGATGGAACAGATGGCTTGTGAAGCGCCAGAGAAAGCGGGTCGCCCTATCAGCCAATGGACAGGCCGTGAGATTGCCGACGAATTGATAGCACGCGGCAGTGTGGAATCCATCTCGCCGCGCTATGCGGTGCGGCTGCTGAAAAGGGGGCGCTCCAACCGCACTACAAGCAGTGATGGTAATATTTGTCAGAGCACCGAATGATGCAGCACTGGCAGGAGCATCTTCACATAAAAACCCGGCAGCGCTGCCGGGTTTTTGCCCTCATGTCACAATCAGAAAGGGGTAGATAGAGGGAGGAAGTCGCCTCAGTCCGACCTGCCTCGTTCCATCGGTGCATTGATGATCGCATCATAGGCCTGCGGGCTAAGATACTGAGGTTCGTATTGCTCCCCCGTTTGCCGTTCCAGTATGGATGTGAAGGCTCGTAGATGATTGCGTGATCCTTTCTCCAGATTTCCATACACCAGGAGGATGTCTTCCCGGCTTGTCTGGGCCAAATGAGTCTCCAGATCAAGAATATCAATCTCTTCGATGGCTGCCCCGACACGCAAGGCATCTCCCAGGGACTGGCTTCCTTGCGCTACAAGCTGCGTGTAGAGTGCCTGAAGGGTCGGGTTCGTGAACTCACCAACCGCCTTCCCACTGGTGGGGTCTTCGAGGCCATATCGATCCAACAGAATCTGCACCGCGTTCGTATGCGTCGCCTCACTACCGGAGATATTCTGGAAAATCGGCAGTTGCCATTGACTGAAAAGCACTGCATAGACATCATGCGCGAGCTTCTCTTCTTCACGCATGTAGATCAGGCCATCCATTTCTTCCTGTGTAAGCCCACTCGCCGAATACTCAGCGACCGCCACTTCCAACACACGGGTGTCAACGCTGGTTTCGCCCTCTTCTCCAACGACGATAACGTCATCGCCACTGTCGGATTCAGCGAGGGCAGCGGCTTCGGCAGGTTCCGAGATGGTGGGCATTGTGATTGCCGCTGCTGTGGGTGCGCTATCAGCCGATGGTACACACGCACCCAACATAGATACGATCACTATAAGCCCACCGCTGACCGCGAGTTTCTGGAACATGATTTTTCCCTTTTCAATAGGAAGCTGCAAAGGCTGCGCTTCAGCTTGTCATAGTTGTCTCCTCAAACATAGCGAGGCCATGTGAAGAACCCATGTAGAGGAAATGAAGAAATCATGTAGCCCCAGAATCGCGAGCCTGTTGGCGAAGAATTCTCCTCCCGAATAGCCCGATCTATGCATCATTAGTACAATAGCCCTCCGGGGATGATCGCTCCCACTGCGACCCATCGCCGGAACTCAAATCGCCTAAGGAGATACATTGATCATGCCATCGTACAAACCCATTCTGGCCGTCTGCGCGATCCTGATGCTGGGCGCGTGCGGCCTCTCCTCGAACCCGGCGCGCCCCGCCGCCCCGCCGCTCCCCGCCACCGTCGCGGCGCAATCCCCAACCGCTGCCATTCAGTTCTCGGCTGGCCCGCGCCCCGATACGGCATCCCTCCTCGCCGATCTCGGCGGCACGCCCTGCCCGAATAGTGACTTCACCTGCGTGACGCTCACCCTCCCGCGCGATCACTTCGACGCGACCAACACCGCCACCACAGAGGTTGTGTTCGGGGTACTGCCCGCGACAGGGGAACGCAAGGGGATGTTCGTCACCGTGGTAGGTGGGCCGGGAGGGGCGGGCCTTCAGTCTGCCGATGACTACACCAGCGCGATGGCCCCATCGATCCCGGAGCACTTCGACATCGTGTTTTTCGATCAGCGGGGCACGGGTGCATCCGGCGGAATCAACTGCCAGCAGGCGGTCATTGAGTATGCCTTCAAGGATGCCCGCGCCGAGACTCCCGATCAGGAATCTGCGCTCGTGGAAGCTGCCCGCACCTTCACCGATGCCTGTGTTGCGCAGATGGGCGTCGCGCCTGCTGATCTCGCCACTTACAGTACGGCGCAGGCCATCGAAGACATGGAAGCCTTCCGCGCCGCCATGCAGGACGATACTTTCTGGCTCTATGGCGAGAGCTACGGGACGGTGTTTGCCCAGCAGTATGCCGCCGTGCACGGCGATCACCTTGCCGGGCTGCTGCTCGATGGCACGGTCGATGTCACGTTAACGGAACCGGAATTCTACGCGGTGCAGGCGCAGGGATTCCACGATACGTTGATCGCCACCCTCGAATCCTGCAACGCCGATAACGCCTGTAGTGCGCAGATCGGCGGGGATGCGCTGGCCTTCTACGATGATCTCTACGCAGAGTTGGCATCCGCGCCGCAGACCTTTGAGTTTCCGCTGTCGACCGGAACCTTAGAGACGCGCTCGTTCACCCTGCGCACGTTCGAACTCGCGTCGGCCTACGCGATGTACTCCGAAATTGCCCGCATGCTCCTGCTGCGGGCGCTGGTGGATGCCCATCAGGGGAACCTCGTCTCGTTGGCGCGCATCGCCTACAACTTCCTCGGCGTCGATCCCGATACCCTCACGGGAGTTCAGGACCCTGGGTGGTGGGATGCTATGTACTATGCCGTGACCTGCGCCGACGACTCGTACTTCACAGGGACAGGCGACGAGCGCGCTCAGACTTATCTGCGGGCGGGCGATGCTCATGACTCGATCCCGTATACTGCATCGATCCAGTACGATAACCTCGCCTGCGCCTTCTGGCCCGTTCACGGCCCTGAAGTTCGCCCCGCGCCGCTGACCAATCCCGGTGTGCCGACCCTCGTCCTGAGTTCCAACATCGACCCCGCCACGCCGTATTCGGGCGCGCAGGCAGTTGCTTCCCGTCTTGACGACGGCTACCTGATCACGGAAGACGGCGGCCCACATGTGATCTACGGGTGGGGTGTAAGCTGCGTCGATGACCTGGTGACGAACTTCCTCGTCAATGGCACGCCGCCATCTCAGCGAGAGACCACCTGTGACGGTGCGATCATCAAACCGTACTTTGATATTGGGCCAGCGGATGCCGCCGACTTTGAAAACGCGCTTCAGGCGATTAGCTATTTCGATTTCGACAGCTACTACACGGTCGATTACTACTTCTGGGATCTGGCTGAACCGCTGGCGATGGGCTGCCCATACGGCGGATCGCTGACCATCACGCCCACCGATGCAGGCGAATCGTGGGAGATCTCCAACTGCACCTATACACGGGGCTGGATCATGACTGGCACAGGAACCTACGACTA
>JAHEME010000314.1:0-3942 GCA_024643825.1 Chloroflexota bacterium
TGGGTGATCGGAGTTGGGCTGCCCGTGCTCATTTTGCTGGCAACATTTGGAATCAAGCGGATTATCGGGGCACTCAAAGAACAAGTTGTGTACCCGCGCACGGGGTACGTGCAATACAAATCCGAGCCTGCGCGGGGCCGCTGGATCGTGATCGCAGTTGCGCTGGCGCTGGCTGTGCTGGCCTTCGTGCTGCCAGAGAGATTCTCCAGCACCGGGCTGGTGCTGAGTGCGCTGCTGGTGCTGATCCTCGTCACTATCGGCGCACGGGTTGGGTTAAATCGGCTGTATGTGATCGCCGGAATTGTGCTTATTGCCGGGCTGGGGATTACTGTGGCGGGTATTGAAGAATGGCATGGGGCGGCTTTCGTCTTGATCGTCGCCGGGCTGGGGTTGGTGATTTCAGGGATCAGTGCGCTGGTGGCCTATCTGCGTGACAATCCGGTCGAGAAGGAATAGACCTCATGGAAGAACCCATAGGCGTAACGTTAGCAAATGTCGACAAGCTGATCCATGAACCCGCGCGGCTGGCAATCCTGGCGATCCTGTATGTAACTGATGGGGCAGACTTTCTGTATCTGGGGAAACATGCCGGGCTGACCAAGGGGAACCTCTCCTCGCATCTGGCGAAGCTGGAAGAAGCGAACTACATCGTGATTGATAAGACGTTTGAGGGAAAGATTCCGCGCACGCTGTGTCGCATGACGGAGGTTGGACGGACCGCGTTTGAATTGTACCTCGGTCAGATGAAAGGTGCGCTGGATTTGATCACGACGTCGCCGTTAGGCAATCCCTAAGGAATCGTCACGATCTCCGGCAGGATGGCTCTCCCGTCTGGCAGAGAACTCCCAGATGCATCGACCGCATTGAGGCGGATCAGGATTGCTGGATCGTACCAGCCAACTGCCAGCCGATATTGGCCCGGAGGTGCGCCCCGTAGATCGAGTGTGATAGTCTCGGTGACTACTTCACCGGGGAGCCAGCGCGTCGTCGGATAGGTATAGGCGCGTGGCATGGAATCTGTCTGGGCCACGATGCGTTCGGTCTGCGGATCGAACAGGTGAATGAAATACTGGTAGTCAAGGGTAGGAGTCGTCACCGCACCCCACACCAGTTCCAGCGATAGGGTCTGCTCTTGCAGGTTCACCGAATATCCCCACGTCTTGATCTGATCGCCAAACGTCACTTTCCACGGAACAGCTATGGGAGGAACGTCGAAGATCCGATCACGGATCGTAATCGTGATTCGACCTGTATCCCATGAATTGCCTATCCTGGTTCCATCCTCAGTGACAAGTTCGATGCGCAGGTCGTAGTCTCCGGGCGCAAGGGAGCCGGGTGGATGCAGCGTCGTCAGGGCAGAAACCAGCCCGCACTGACCGGGTGCAGGATTCCATGACGTGGGATCGGAGCCAGATGATAGGGGGCTGATCTCCTCCCATACGACACCCTCCCCGGAGACAAACTGCCAGCGTGCCTGCACCGACTGAGAAGGATGTGCCGCGACGATCCAATCCGCCGCAATGCGAAGCGAGTCTCCCTGCGGCACGGACTCAGGGAGTGAGACGCTAGAAACGCTAATCTCCTCATTGAACATGTGCGTGCCATCCGGGCAGGCATGCGATGCGATCTGGGTTACTTCGATGTCTTCTATCTGAGCGCTGCCGATGGGCGTGAGCGTGCTGGCTTCATACAGCGTCACGCGGAGAGAGTAGCTGCCGGGCGGGAGGCCGTCCGGCAGCACAATCCGGTAGCGGTCGGGGATGCGTTCTTCCGGCGACCACAACGATGTGGGGTACATCCCGGCGCTGCCTGCTTGTGTATCGAGGGCTGCGCGTTCGTTGCCATCGGCATCGATCAGCCGCAGCGCAATGGCGTAATTCTGCGCTGCCTGACTATCCGCCTGCCACCACAGAAGCACATTCAGCGCACTCTCGGATGCCTGTGCATCCACCGAAAGCAGAGTCACGGGGCCAAAGGCGGCATTGATAGTTGTGCCGGATAGTTCACTCGAATCCGGTTTGATGATCACGGGCGGGAGATAGACATCACTGCGATGCTGCCCATCCGAGGTGAGCGCATCTGCATCCTCGCGATGAATGCGGGGGAAGTACAGGCCGGGTGTCAACGGTTCCGAGGAGTCGAGAAGAGAAGCGGACGCGCCCTGTTCCTCCTGCTGTGGCGGTGGGCTGAAGGTAAGGACGGCATCGGATACCTCGCCCGACCAGCGCAGGTTGGGATTGCCTGTCTCATCAACGTTGGTAGAAAGCAAGGCAGTCCCATCGGTGTACGGCACGCCATCCGGGGAGGGATGCAAGTAGGCTTCCTGCGAAAAATCGGCGGTAATCACGGAAGTCGCTCTCAGATCATCCGGTGGCAGTGAGTGAAGGATCAACGCCAGCAACCCGACGCCCGCCGCCAGCCCCACCGCGAACCCCCATTGGCGCAGATTCCAGACAGGCATACGGGACCGCAGCAGTACGATCATGCTCAGCCCCGCAATCACTGAAATCGCTTCGGCCCACCAGCGCGTCGCGGTATGACCCAGCCGAAAATCGATCTGGTGATCGCCGCGCGGCACATCAATGCGAATGTAGCCCAAACCGTTGACTGCCTCGACGGGGACGATCCGCCCGTCAATGCGAGCCTCCCAACCCGGCCAGTAGAGAATCGGGAACGCGAGCCGAGCATCCGGCGTGGTAATGGTAACGCTCCATCCCTGGCTGGCGGCCTTCGCCTGGGTGCAATGCGCTTCGCCCTCGCCCACCAGAAACAACGCACGCAGATCGCGCCGCAGCAGGATATCTGAGGTATACGGGCGTGGTACAGCGGCACGCGGTAAGTACTCATATCGAATGGTCGTGCCGATATTGCCGCTGAACGACTCATACCATTGGAGACGTTCGCGGGTAATGTCCGCATCGTGCAGGGTGATGAAGTTCAAGCGCAAGGCCCCCAGCGAGGTCACTGCGAGAATAGTGGCGATCACGCCAACGCCGATCCAGTGAACGGGTGGTTTGAAGTTTACTGGCATGACTGCCAGTGCCGAAATCGCCCCCGCGCCGAACAATGCCTGCACCGAGAGAAATCGCCAGGGGAACTGCACAAAGGGCAGCAGCGGGACATTGGCCCAGAGGGGTGTTGAGATCGGCGTGATCATCAGGGTAGCAAAGATCAACCCACCGAGCAGAAATCCATCTCGCCACCATGCGCGATCCCGGATCATGCGAACGATCAGGGCAATGGCCCCGATGCCGATGAAGATCGTCTGAAATAGACCCATGCTGAACGGCGAAGTTCCCGATGATCCGATATCGTAATTGAAGAGAAGGGACGGCTGCACAAGGTCGGCGGAGCGAAAATGATTGCCGTAGAAGAAAAATCCCGTCGTCTGCGTGCCAAGCTGCACGTAGCCCTGCTCCGCCAGCGCGGGAATCCACACCCAGGCTGCCAGCCCCAGCCCCAGCAGGCCGCCGAGCAGCAGCCACAGCGTCGATCTGCTTAGAGATCGCCATTCCCGGTAGGTTGATGCCAGACAGATCAGACCATAGGCTGCCACCACCGGAGAAAACATCAGCGCCGAAACGTTGTGCGTCATCACCAGCGCGCCGAAGGCCAGCCCAACAAGCGCGATGCGCCGGGGGGAAGGCTCACGGCACGCTTCGAATACGGCGAGCAGGATCAGCGGGAACCACGCCATCGCCCAGAATTCCGCCAGTGAATCGCCGCGCACATACACGTTGACCAGGTGGAAAGGTGCGAGGGTATAGGCCGCCGATGCCAGCAGCCCCGCCGCCGACTTTCCGGTGATGCGCCGCATCCAGGCAAACATACCGACTCCGGCAGTCAGGAACCCGGCAAGGTGGGTGAGCTTCAGACTGAAAACGTAGGAGAATCCAACGGCGCGAAAGATCGCCCCGAAGTAATAGGGAAGCGCCGCGTAGT
>JAHEME010000314.1:3952-4778 GCA_024643825.1 Chloroflexota bacterium
CGCGTGTATTGAGGAAGCCCGCATGAATCAGCAGCGGAAGGGCGGCAATCAGCGCGACAAGCAAAGAGCCAGCGGCCCACCCTCTGGCGGCTGGCTCATGAATGGTAGAAGGCGAAGATTCGGCGGCGTTCGCCACGCAGAGACTAGGAGACCTGGTTGCGGCGCAAAATCAAGAAGTAGCCTGCTGCCCCAACACCCGTCAGGAACAGCACGACGCCTACCGCCGCGATCAGCCCAATAGCCCACGTCGGCAAACCACTCTTTGCGCCGTCTGACGTTGCAGGATCGGCGGCTGTGCCACCTGTGGAAGACACGCCGAATTCACGGCTCACGGTTGCGCCGGGGCCGACGTTGGCGACCCAGGTTTGTTCGGTTGTTGGTGTATAGACATCGCCCGTCCAGGATACCGTGTAGGTTCCGGCAGCGAGATCGGTGAAGCAGTATGGCTCGGCGAAACCGTCGGTGGTGTAGGTTCCGGTTGTCTGGATGCCGTCGGTTACAGCGAACGTCACCCCGGCTTGCTTAGGTTCTTCCGGCTCTCTGATGCCATTGATGTTGAGATCATCGTAGCTCATCACGCAGATCGTGCCCTTGGCCTCTTCTACGGGAACCTCAGCAACTTCGGTAGGGGGTGGCTCCTGACCCTCCGGTGTCGCTGTGGGAGGTTCCTGCGTCGGGGGCTGCTGTGGCCCCTGAATGGTCAACTTCTGCCCCACCAGCAGCACATCGCTCTTGAGGTTGTTCATCTGCCGGATTTCTTCCAGCGTGACACCGTATGTTACTGCAATGCCGATCAGGGTTTCACATTTCTTCACCGTATGGACAA
>JAHEME010000008.1 GCA_024643825.1 Chloroflexota bacterium
GTCATGAACTAACCCGACTGCCGGGAGCTTTGCAGCCGTAATGCAAGCAATGTTGTCAGGGTATTTCTGTGCGGTATCATCCAAGAGTTGAAACAGCGGAATATCGGGGTATGGGGCTAGAGACGCTGGAATACCACTGTCATAATGAACCGTCCAAGGTTTGTCAGCATAGCTCATAAGACACTCCTATTCGTTTAGGCAGGCAAGTTTTCCATTGCTAAAATGGATCAATAGAAACGAAACTCCAGATTCTGCTGCAAACACACTCTACAGGAGCGCCTCTGCGAAAAGTTTCTTTCCAGTTAGTATATGCAAGTATAGTGATATGAGTCAATGACTTCATTTCGCACTAGCGCGGCATTATGCAGTTGAAGAACTCATGCGGGCAGATTATAGTTTCAAGATCCCATTGAGGAATTACAGCCGTATCAGGCTTGACAGGAGCAATTGGATGGAAGCAAAACAAACATCGCAAATGGTGACATGGCTGGATGAAGAACGGCGTAAGGATAAAGCCGTAATCACTAAATTGGAAGAACGATCTGCATCACAAATGGCTTTGATCGAAGATCAAGCACGCCGAATCCATTCGCTGGAAGGCGAGATTACCAGTATGCGGGCAGGGGCGCTGACCGTTTCCACCTTTGATGAAGCGATTACCCGATTGCGCGCAGATTTCCTCAACATGAATGATCAAGCTAACGTACGACGTGAAACCAGTGACCAGGAAAGCAAGAAGCTCCGAGAGATGGAGCGCGAAAGCCTGCATAAGGCTCTGGATGAACTTCGACAGGAGATGGGCACACGGCTGGAGCGAGAACTCCAAATGAGGCGAGCGGAGGAAGAACGGCTTGCCAAGGTCGCAACCGAGCTGCAAAGCTACGCCAGCAATCTCAGCAAGGGTTTCGAGGAGTTTGAACGGTCGCTGGGATTTCTTGAAGAGCAGCGGAGACAGGACAGCCGCCGCCTTTCGGATATGAACAGCGAGACAGCAGAGATCGGCAAGCGCACAGAAGGGCACAAAACGAAGATTGAGCTACTTGAAGAACTCAGCCGCCGAACAGAACGAACTGTGGAGCAAGTCGGAGCTGAACTGGCCGAATTCAAGGAACAGCGCCTGGCCTGGTCACAACAGGAGGCGCTGGCAGCCCAGCAACGTGAGCAAGTGATGTCTGATATGCTTCGCCGAATGGATACTTTTCATGAAGAGATGGAAGGGTACTCACGCCAGGTGAACGGGTGGGCAGATACTCATCGAGCCATGAAAAAGCAGGTGGATGACTTCGACCGTCTTGCGGATCGGGTGGACCGCCGTCTGAATGAAGTTGCCGAAGTCCAACGACTTTCGGAGGAACGCTTCCGACAGGAGTGGGAAGAATTCCTACAGGACGACCAGAAACGGTGGCGACAATTTACTCTCACCAATGAAGAAACACGTCGTGAACAGCAGAAAGCGATTGCTGAGACACAGAATCAATTGACAAAAGTCGCCGAGCACAGCCGCGCCCTTACCGACAATGTGAAGTCGATTCATGCCTTGATACATGATACTCTGCGAGGGTTGAGCGGCGTACTCGATCAAGCGAAAGAGAACACAGGCGATACAGTGGCTTCCCTACCAACCACCTCCTGAGGAAGCCATGCCATACGTTATTGGCACAGCAGGCCATGTAGATCACGGAAAATCGACTCTTGTCCACGCCTTAACTGGTATTGATCCAGATCGTCTGGCGGAAGAAAAAGCCCGCGAGATGACTATTGATCTGGGATTTGCCTGGTTTGATCTACCCGATGGACAATCAGTGGGAGTGGTTGATGTACCGGGACATCGGGACTTTATTGAGAATATGCTAGCGGGAATTGGAGGAATCGATCTAGCTCTATTCGTAGTGGCAGCTGATGAGGGAGCTATGCCGCAGACAAACGAGCATCTTGCCATTCTAGACTTGCTGGATATTCCTCGCGCTGTGGTCGCTCTTACCAAAATCGACAGAGTTACAGATCCGGATTGGATTGATCTGGTTACCCTCGATCTAACCGAGATGTTTGTTGGTACAGTGTTGGAATCGGCCCCTATTGTTCCGGTTTCGGCACACACCGGGGCAGGAATGAGCGATCTCGTAGATGCATTGCAGGCTGCCCTTGAGGGGGGGCTGGAACGGCCGGATCGAGGCCAGCCACGGTTGCCAGTTGACCGAGTTTTTACGATGAGCGGATTCGGCACGGTAGTCACAGGAACACTCAGCGATGGCTCCTTTGCCGTTGGAGATGAGATCGAAATCGCTCCATCCGGGATGCGCGCTCGGATACGCGGTTTGCAAACGCACCGAGAGTCAGTTCTTCGTGCAAGCCCAGGAAGTCGTGTCGCCATCAACTTGAGTGGCATCTCACTAGATGACATTCACAGAGGGAATGTGGTAGCTTCTCCTGGCCTCCTGCAAGGAACCAACCTCGTTGATGCCGAATTCCACTATCTCTCAGACACCGAACGTACTCTCAAGCACAATACAGAGGTCAAGTTCTTCAGCGGAGCTATAGAAACCGTTGCACAGATACGATTGATTGGCAGCGCAGAGCTTACTCCAGGGGAATCGGCCTGGATTCAACTCAGATTGGCATCTCCTGCTGCACTCCATCAAGGAGATCGCTTTATTCTACGATACCCATCACCAGGAGCGACCGCTGGCGGGGGCAGGGTCTTGGATGCCCATCCTTTGCGCCGTTGGCGACGGTTCAAACCGGACGTTCTGCTGCGTTTTGAAACACTTGCTGCAGGCACCTCTGAGGATATCATCCTCCAAATACTGGAAAGCCAGGTGGCTCTTCGCCTTGAACAGCTGGCATCTGCTACAGCACTTCCTATCAAGGAAGTGGGTTCGATAGCACAAACGCTACTGGATTCTGGCGCTGCGATCTCGATCTCTGGAAAATGGTTTCTCGCTGCCGCTTCATGGAATCGCGTAATCCAGCGGATGATTGACGAGCTTACTTCCTACCACACGGCGCAACCTCTACGCCAGGGAATGCCGCGTGAAGCGCTACGCAGTCGAATGGGAATCGAGGGAACCTTATTCAACTCTCTGGTATCAAAAGCAGCAGAAAGCGGAATCATCGCGGAAACCAATACGATCATTCATCTTGCTGACCATGTGGTTCAATTTACCAATACACAGCAATCTGCCGTCGATAAACTGATGAAACAAATCCGGGCCAACCCCGCATCACCTCCCAATCCAAAAGAGATGGCATCACTAATCGGCGAGGACGTGCTTCAAACACTCTTAGACAACGGAGAACTGGTCTATCTAAACTCGGATGTCATTATGGATATAAGCACGCTCACGGCCTGGCAAGCGGCAGTTGAGAGTCATATTGCAAACCACGACGCGATTACAGTAGCAGAGGCCCGCGACCTTTTTTCCACCTCACGCAAATACGCATTGGGCTTACTAGAATACATGGATAGTAAAGCGGTTACACGCCGGGTTGGAGACCAACGTGTATTAAGAGGATCATCGCGCGCATGAGGAATTATCGAACGTGACGCAGCAGCACAGCTACGATCACGGAACCAGCAAGGCAGAAGACACTACCCAATCCGATGAGTAGAATCTGAACAAGAGGATGCATGCCCGGTTTTGTTGGAACCGTTGACTGTGATAGAACTTTTCGGGATGGAACCCCTAACCAGTTGCGCGTAGCTCCCCGGAAAATGTAGTCCCGAGCGAACTTCATACGATAAGGATGATCCCCTAACTGTGCGATGCGTCTCTGCCGTCTGGACATGGAGTTCTGCCTACCACCAAAGCCTACACTTACCTTATTCTATCTGAAATCGAACCCATGCTCTGACAACAGCCAACCAGCCGGCTGACAAGAACCTCCCCAGACAGACAAAGCCCCTCCAATCCTCGGAAGGGCTTTGCGCTGCTTGACCGTATCTAGCGTGATGGGCTAGTACTCTGGCATTGCCGGAGCAGCCTTGTCCTCTTCCGGAACGTCTGTAATCAGAGCTTCTGTAGTCAGGATCATGGCTGCAATGCTAGCAGCATTCTCAAGAGCACCGCGTGTTACCTTTGCGGGATCCAGAATTCCTTCCTTGATCATGTCCACAAACTCGCCCGTCATCACATTGTATCCAATGTTGGTATTCTTCTTCTCAACTTGCATCCGGCGTACTGCATCGATGATCACCGCGCCATCCTGCCCCGCATTTGCAGCAATCTTGCGGATGGGAGCTTCCAGAGCCTGCCGCACCACGGCGACACCTGTCTGTGCATCTGCATTGTCCATCTTCACATCATCCAGCACAGAGAGCACATTCACCAGTGCAACACCACCACCGGGGAGAATGCCTTCCTCTACCGAAGCGCGCGCCGCCCGTAAAGCATCCTCCACTCGATGCTTCTTTTCTTTAAGTTCAACTTCTGTTGCCGCGCCAACCTTGATCACAGCGACACCGCCCGCGAGCTTCGCCTGGCGCTCCTGGAGTTTCTCGCGATCATAGTCGGAAGTGCTGTTCTCAATGGCAACACGTATTTCTTCAATACGCGCCTTGATGCTCTGTTCGTCACCTGCGCCACCAATGATTACCGTATCATCTTTTGTTGCCACAATCTTCTCGGCGCGGCCTAAATCTTCCACGGTGGTACTATCCAGCTTGCGCCCCAGTTCTTCCGTAATCACGCTGCCACCCGTAAGAACCGCGAGGTCTTCCAGCATGGCCTTACGACGATCTCCGAAGCCCGGCGCTTTGATCGCCAGCACATTCAACATTCCTCGGAGCTTATTCAGAACCAGAGTAGCCAGCGCCTCACCGTCAATATCCTCTGCGATGATCACAAGCTCGCGTTTGCCGCGATTGAGCGCCTTTTCCAGCACAGGCATCAAATCGGCTGCCGCGCTGATCTTCTTGTCGTAAATGAGGATGTATGGTTCCTCAATGACGGCTTCCATCGTCTCCGGGCTGGTGACAAAATAGTGGCTGATATAGCCACGGTCGAACTGCATCCCTTCGACAAAATCCGTTTCGAATTCGAGACCACGGCCTTCTTCCACCGTAATCACGCCATCCTTGCCGACCTTCCACATCACTTCTGCAATCAGTTCCCCAATCTCGCGGTCCTGGGCAGAAATGCTGGCAACGCTGGCGATTTCTTCCTGCGTGTCAATCTCTACAGCGCGGGAACGGAGTTCCTCTGCTACGCGCTGTGTTGCTGCCTCGATCCCACGCTTCAAGAGCATGGGGTTGGCTCCGGCGGCCACATTCCGAAGCCCCGCAGTTACCATTGCCTGCGCCAGCACAATGCTGGTGGTGGTACCATCCCCAGCAATGTCATCTGTCTTGGTTGCAGCTTCCTTTAGAAGCTGGGCGCCCATATTCTCGTAGGGGTCTTCCAGTTCAATTTCCTTCGCAACGGTAACACCATCATGAGTTACTGTCGGAGACCCAAATTTCTTATCTAGGGCAACATTACGCCCCTTGGGGCCGAGCGTAGTGGTCACGGCATCCGCAAGGGTATCAACCCCAACTTTCAGGCGGCGACGTGCTTCTTCAGAAAAAGCGAGTTGTTTTGGCATGTTAGCTTTCCTTATAAAACTTGTTCAAACTTGATATGCAAAATGTTACTTGGTTACGATAGCCAGGATGTCAGTCTCTTTGAGGATGAGAAGTTTCTTGCCATCGATCTTAATCTCTGTCCCGCCATACTTGGCATAGAGAACTGTCTGGCCTACTTCGACATCCATAGCAATTCGTACGCCGGATTCATCGCGGCGGCCAGCCCCTACAGCAAGAATTACCCCTTGCTGGGGCTTTTCTTTGGCAGTATCAGGGATAAAAAGTCCACTTTCCGTGCGCTCTTCTCCCTCGGATGGTTCCACAACGACGCGATCAGCCAATGGTCGCAAACTAAGTGACATATGCCTTACCTCCTGAACAAAACCCAATGGTATACGCAACTGTTGAGTTAGCACTCTTGCGATGCGAGTGCTAACTCAACAGTATTCTACCGCAAGACAGAGGGGAGTCAAGGAAAAATGCGTAAGAATCCTACAAGAAGGAGGCCGTCATTGAGTATCTGGAGCTTAGATCAGACGTTCTGAATCGTCTTCTACTGAAGCATCCAGCGGGGTTGGCGGATTCGATTGGAGATGATGCTGGCTACCTGATGAACCCGCTGGCGACTCAGACGGCGGGAAGAGCGTGACCATACTTGACACATCTAAGAACTCGTCTCCGACAGGCTCAGATGGGAGCAGATCCGACTGCGACACTTCTTCTTCCCCTTCCTCCGGGGGTAGGCTCTCCAGGGTTGCGATTACATCCCGGCTTCGATCCTGCCATCCAGAATTGAGTCGTGTCAGAATTTCATCCGCACGTTCGGCGAAACCCCACGATTGCTCGTAGTCGCCCATTGACAGATACAAGTCTGCAAGATTGGCCCAGACCACAGCCTGCTCGTGCAATAAGTAGGTATTTGCCAGAGAAGCACTGGCAGATAGCAGCAGGCTCTCTGCCTGATCGTAATTCCCCTGCTGCTTGGCAAGAATCCCCTGGTGTGTCTTGATCATGGCGACATCTTCTTCAAGTCTCAACTCACTCAAGAGACGAGATGCCTGAGAATAGTCCGTATGAGCTTGCGCCCAGTGCCCCATATCATCATGAACAGCACCTCGCTGTGCCAGCGCACGCCCCTCAGAGCGAGAATCTTTTGTACTGCGGGCATCCGTTAGTGCCTGTTCGACAGCTTTTAGCGCCTCTTCCTGTTGACCCAGATTCTTATGCGCAATCGAGAGATTTATCAGGCTCGCGAAATGATCGTCCCCTGATTCGCCCTCCTCTTCAAATACTCGTAGATTGCGCCGATATGCCTGTATCCCGTTTTGATGTTTGCCTCGCAAAAGCTCCAGATTAGCAAGGTTATTCACAGTCTGGGCCATACCCTGATCGTCCTTCAACCGCTGAAAAATGGCGCGAGCGCGCTCATAAGCATTCCGTGCTTCTTCCCATTCTCCACGCCCTACCATCCAATGCCCCATCATTTGCAACCGATCAGCAGCGACTTCGGGAGCCTGACGTTTGCTCGCCAGATCCGACCACCGCAGGAACGCTGCACGCGTCGTGCCCGTATCGTCTGCTACTTGTGCAATAGCGACCTGCAAAGCAGCAGCCTCTTCCAGCGTTGGGTCTAATGTCAGGGCCGATTCGACCGCCGCGAGCGCCAGCTCATTTTGCCCACGAGACCAGCCCGCATAGGCCCGGGCAAGTTGTCGCAAAGCCTCCAATGACCCAGGACGAGGGACAGCCTCTATGCGCTTCCGCAAATCATCCTCGATAACAGCTCCTAGCTGTTCCAGTACAGCGAGAACTACCCGATCGAAGAAGCGGCTGAAAGATCCAACAGGTGTAGACATTTCCATCGGGAGATCGCGCACATTGATTCCCTCCAAACGCAGGCTCAATCCAAGCATCTTCGCTTCGCCGTCAAGAACATAGCGGCCATAGAGAATGGCTTCAACCCCGGCTTTTCGTCGAAACGACTCCAATGAGGTTCGATCTGGAGGATTGGTCATGCCGCTTTCGCTCATCGTATGGGCGACATCGTTGTAATCCATGACTGGCCACCCAACGGACTCAAGATGCCTGCTCAATAGGCGGGCAAGCAGCGCGCCTAACCACAGAGAGTCATCCGAGCGATCCGGGGATACAAATGGGAGCACAGCAGCAAGCCCAGGCTCTGCACTCTCATCCGATTGAAAGGGAGTCAAAGAATTCGATTCTGCCACGATAAACCCCTGTATTACACTACTTCGATTTGTGCCCCATCTGAGGTCTTGGTCACTTCGATCCGTGCAGGGAAGGCTTCTTTTAGCTCATCAATATGTGTAATCACCAGGATGAGGTCGAATTCGTCCTGAATCGCATTGATGGCCTGAATCAAACGCTCGCGCCCCTGAGAATCCTGTGTCCCAAAGCCTTCATCGATAATCAGCGTGCGCAACTGCGCGCCTGCCCGCCGAGCCAACAAACGCGATAGTGCAAGGCGCACAGCAAAGTTTACACGAAAAGCCTCCCCGCCACTGAAGGTTGCATAATCACGCGTGCCAATCTCGTCTGCAATCTTAATGTCAAGGGTCTCTTTGATGCCCCCTGTGACTTTTTCTCGCTGCGTATCAAAGCGCAGATGCATCCGCCCATCGGTCATACGTGACAAAATCTGATTGGCTTCCTGCTCAATTTCGGGGATGGCAGCTTCAATGATCATCGCAGGCACACCGTCACGGCCAAACGCAAGGCGGAGGTCTTCGAAAATGGTTCGATCCTCATTCAATTGGTCACGGTCTGCCAAAAGCTGAAGGCGGCGGGTACGCTGCTGATCAAGCGCGTTAAGGCGCTGCTGGGCGGCACCCACACGAACGCGCATGTCGCCTTCTTCATCACGCAGTGTATCGAGCTTCCCTTCCCACTCGCTGAGGCTGGCAAGCTGCTTCTCAAGTTCCTGAATGTGTAATGCAAGTATGTCGAGGCTCTCAGCGGATTCATCCCGCTGTACAGTCCAGATTGTTACCTGACGTTCTAACCCGATGATCGCTGCTTCTGCTTCTGGTGCGCCAGCCAATGCCCGATCCAGTTCCATCTTCTGCGCTTCATACACTTCATACTCCGACATGGAGGCTCGTGCTTGCTGGTGTGCAGCATCATCATAGCCAATTGCTTCCAGTCTGGCTTCTACATCTGCAAGAGCGGCTTGCTCTTCGGCCAAGAATCCTCGTTTCTGTCTGACTGTCTCCATCTCCGCCAGACGGAGGTCAATTTCCTCCAATCGGGCAACCGCATCCTGTACACGAGAAGCACGATCGGAGGTTCGCACACGATACTCTCGTAAGGCTGGAAGCCTGTGCAGATTCTCCTCCGCCTCGTGAATCTGCTGGGCCAGTTCTTTTTCTTCTGCCCGTCGGGCGTCTACCTCGGCCCGATTGACGCGGTATTGATCTCCTCGATCCGTCCCGTCCCTCATCAGCCGGGACAGCAGTTCTTCCCGATGCTCATCACTCAAATTCTGACCACACAGTGGACAAATTGACTCGGTGGTGACCGTTATGCGCTTACGCTGCTCGTCCAGCGCATCCATTTCCACTTTTAGCGCACGATTCTGGCCTTCTAGTTCTGCACGCTGTTGCCCCAGCAGTTGCAGCTTCTCTCGCAGAGAATCTCTGCGAGTTTCGTGTTCTTCCAATGCTTCAATTTGACTCTCAATCTCCCCTAGAGAATCAGCTCCCGGCTGCTCATTGGCGATCTGCATGAGATCCGCGCGGCGATTCTCAAGACTCTTGATCTCCGATTCTGCCTCTAACTCGGCATGATGTATTACCTGCCGCATCTCTGCCGCCTGTTGAAAAAGCTCACGTTGATCGAGCAGCCGATCTGCAAACTCACGCTCTACACGCTGTGCATCCTTTAGGATATTAAAACCATCCTCAATCGCCTCACGGGATGATAGGGCAGCTTCAAATCCTGCCAACCTTTCGAGATGCTGATTGCGTTCCCCAGCAATGCGATCAAGCTCTGATTTTGCCTGTGCCATACGGCTTTGTGCCTGGTCATAGCTCGCTCTATGAGAATCCCGTTCATGACGTGCATTTTCCAATTCTCGAACATGAATATCTGCCTCATGCACCTGTGCAGTGAGATCTTCCAGATCTTGCTGCGCTTGAATTAACTCTCGTTGAAACTCCGGCTCGCGCGATAGTTCAGACTCAATCGCCTCCAAATTGCTCTCGATCTGCGAAGTCTGATCATCGATATGGCGGATTTGCGCCTTGGCTCGATCTTCATATCGATTCCAGGCTTCTAATCCTAGAATTTCCCCTAGAATCGCTTTGCGCTCGCCGGGTGTCCTCGTTGTAAACTCATCTGCACGGCCCTGTACAAGAAATGCTGAGTTGATGAATGTCTGATAGTCGAGGCGCAACAGCCGGGTGATCTTGTCCTGGGTTGCGCGGATCGTGCTCTCTCCGATATGACGCCAAGAATCGTCATCTGCAATTTCCAGCACCAGATGCGATTCTCCTCGCCCTTTTCGAGATCGATACCGTGAAATGCGGTAGAGAGAACCCTCCAGGGAGAAGGTAAGCGTGACGCTCATTTCAAGTTCATCACCGTGAATCAACTCATCATCACGCTGAGAACGTGCCTTACCCCAGAGGGCCCATGTAATTGCATCCAGCAACGAGGATTTCCCCGCACCATTGGCCCCTGCCAGACAAGCTAAATGCAGCCCAGTAAGATCAAGAGGCTCCGGGGTTCGATAAGCAAGAAAGTTCACTAATTCCAGTCTAACAGGAATCATTATGATCTACTGTCGGTTGACGAGGGCATAGATTCGCCTAGCTGAGGAACATTGGCATGCCAGCCACATGTCGAATCTTGGGTTTATATTCTTCAATATCGTAAAGCTCACCGACATCAACAGTCTTTCGGCCCTGCATAATCATGCTCACGGGGATATCTGTGTAAACGCCGCCACGCAGCGCAACCATTCTTCCACTCTGACCTTTTAGAATTAGATCCATTGCCATATGTGCGTAGTTAAACGCCACCATCAAATCAAGGGAATCGGGAACCCCAGACCGCATCAAGTAGGCTACTTGCTGATAAATGATGTGCTGACCTGTCCGTGCTTTGATCTCTTCGCCTACTACCATGCCAACTCCGCCCAACTTCTGATGCCCATAAGCATCTGCCTCGCCACGTTGAACAATTTCTCCTTCTTCCATTCGTGCGCCTTCTGAAATTGTCATCATGGCATAATTGCTTGGATTCGTGGCCTTGTCCTTGGCCAGAAGATCGGCTAACTTTCCTACGTCAAAAGGAACTTCGGAAATAACGGCTCGATCAACACCTGCAAGATAGGCCGCAATCAACGAAGTCTCTCCAGAATTACGGCCAAATAGCTCCACTACGGCAATTCGCTCGTGAGAGCCGGTGCTGGTGCGAAGGTTATTAATGAAATCTACGCTGCGCGTTACTGCCGTACTGAAACCAATGCAATAGTCGCTTCCGAAGACATCATTGTCCATCGTCTTTGGGATGCCCATGACTTGCACACCTTCACGATGCAAACGCTCGGCATAGCTCAAGGTGTCATCTCCGCCAATGGCAATGATCACATTAAGCCCCAGAGTCTCAATGATCTTCAGCACATGAGGGCTATAGTCCGCCTTTTCCCCATTTGGCGACCACGTTTCATCGCGAAGAAACTCAGGAACGTCCTCCGGCTTCACACGACCCGGATTCGTACGGGAAGTGTGTAGAAACGTCCCCCCAGTACGTGCCACGCGTCGCACAGCATTCCTATCCAGGGTCATGACCCAGGATTCCTGTTCCTTGGAATCTGCCTCCATGTCATAGTTCAGTAGCCCAGCCCAGCCTCGGCGAATCCCGAACATCTCATGCCCGCTTTCAATGCCTCGTTCAACCAGTGCTTTGATGCAGGGATTCAATCCTGGCACGTCACCGCCGCCTGTCAAAATGCCGATCTTCATCTATTTCACTCCCATGTAGGAGAACAAAACAAACATAATCACGCCACCTCTACACCCGTTGGTCCAACAATCAAGGCCAATTTTTGTAATAGGTCTGGGCAAACCTGCGTTGTGTCGTTTGGAAAATCTAACTCCACGCTTTCCTCATTGTCAATCAATGTAATCGTGAATGCATCTCTGCCATGAAAGCTGATCAGGGTTCCGTAAATTCGCTGTAATCTCCGTTTATCCTGATCAGGGTTCTCCCCTCGTTCCACAAAGACTGTAAGATGCTGTGATTGATCTGGAGGCTCCGAGAGTTCTAATGGATGGCGTACATCTATATCGTTGACGGGATTCTGGTAGGATGGCTCCGGGACATCTCCATCGTCGTCAGGCAAATAGCCATCATCATCCTGAGAAAGCCAATCCTCATCGAGATCTTCATCCTCTGCAAAATCTGTCGGATTGATTGAGGTGCCTCTGCTGCTATTATGCCCATTTCCATTGCCCGGTACATTCTGGACTGGATCAACCATCTGTGGCCCGGCTGCCACAAAATTACCGATCTCGCGCAACGATTCCGCAAGATTGGGGGGAGGCGGCTCATCGTCATAGACTGCGGGCATCACAGCCGTCCAGGATTTCTGCATCAACGGCGAATCTGTCTGCGCCTCAAAAAGATCGAAATTCGTAGTTGCTTCCTCGCAGAGCAGCTTGGGATCACCTCGTGAAGTATCAAGCTTGCCACGCACTAGAAGAACGCGATCTGGCTCCCACAGATCTTTTGTCTCCTCCCATGTACTAGGCCAAATCACCACCTCCAACTGCCCGTACAGATCCTCTAATCCCGCAAACGCCATCGGTTTGCCATTCTTTGTCACATGGGGGCGTACATAGGTAATCATCCCTGCCATTGTGACCTGCCGGTCGTGATGGCTCTCTGTGATTTCGCTACTATAGGCTGTTACAACCGTCTTTATACGATCCACAAGCTGCTGAAGAGGATGAGCAGAAATGTAGACACCTACTAGCTCACGCTCCCATTGAAGCATTTCTCGTGGCGAGACATCCTGCGATAACTCGCTGACCAATACACCAGAGGACTCCGTATTCAGTTGCACACCCGTTGTGTCGCCAAACAGACTCATCTGCCCAACTTCCGCTGCACGGTGCTGGCTGCCAGAAAAACTCATCAAGCGGTCGAGCGATTCCAGAAGATTCAATCGGGGGGCAAGGCTGTCCAATGCACCGACCTTGATCAGACTTTCCAGGGCACGTTTTCCTACCTCGCGCAAATCTACGCGCTCACACAAATCCGCAACATCCGCAAATGGCTGATTCCCGCGCATCCTCATCACAGCTTCTACAGAACCAATTCCTACGTTTTTGATCGCACTCAATCCATAGCGAATTGCTCGATCTCCTTCGCCTTGCAATTCAATGGTGAAATCATCCGCACTGAAGTTTATATCCGGGGGAAGAACTTCAATGCCCATGCGACGGCAATCATTGATGTACCCCCCAATCTTGTCTGTGTTATCGCGCTCAATCGTAAGAAGCGCCGTCATATATTCATGGGGATAATGCGCCTTCAAAAAAGCTGTTTGGACTGTAAGGATCGCATAATCTGCTGCATGTGATTTATTGAATCCGTACCGGGCAAAGAATTCAATATCGTCAAAGATCCTGCCCGCCGATTCTGCATCGACTCCGTACTGTAAGCCATTCTTCTGAAAAATCGAGCGATGCTTGAGCAGATCTTTTTCCTTCTTCTTGGAGACAGCGCGACGCATCAGGTCTGCATCAGCAAGGCTATAGCCGAAAAGATCAGAAGCGATTTGCATAATCTGCTCCTGATAGACAATGATGCCAAATGTCTCCCCAAGGATCTTTTCCAGTAGAGCATGGTGATAGGCGACAGGCTCTTCGCCATGCATACGGCGAATGTATGCCGGGATATATTCCAGTGGCCCAGGACGGAACAGAGAAATCGCCGCAATAATGTGCTCAAACCGAGTTGGGCGCATCTCGGTTAGGACGCGCGTCATGCCGCCGCCTTCTACCTGAAAGACACCGCTAGTTTCCCCGCGCGTAAGCAATTCGAACGCCTTGTCAAGGTCTTGATTGTGTTCTTCGTTATCAGGAACATGGCGGTAGGGTATGTTGAGTAAATCGTATTTAACCCCATTGATCTGCTCAATTAGCTCACATGCCTTCCGCATGATGGTTAGCGTCCGTAGACCGAGGAAGTCTACCTTAAGCAGCCCAATCGACTCGACGATTTCCATCGGCCATTGGGAGACAGATCCCAGTCCATCGCCATTGCCGCCTTCGCCTCCTTTCGTAGGGCGATTGAGGGGGGTGTATTCCACAAGTGGTTTATCCGCAATCAACACACCAGCCGCATGCGTACTGGCATGCCGAGAAATTCCCTCAAGCCGAGTCGCAGTGTCCAAAAGCTTCTTAATATATGGGCGACCTTTATCCTCATATGCAATCTTTAGGTCGGGGATTTCTTCAATCGCTTGGGAAATGGTTACCCCTTTGCCAGGCACAGATGGAATCATTCGCGCCAACTGATCTACTTCCCCAAGGGGAATATCCATAGCCCGCGCAACATCGCGCACTGCTGCCCTCGCCCCCAGAGTCCCAAATGTGATGATCTGAGAAACCTTATCCTCCCCATATTTCTCAACACAGTAGTCGATCATCTCTGCCCGACGATCATCCGGATAGTCAATATCGATATCGGGCATGCTCACCCGACCAGGATTCAAGAACCTCTCAAATATCAGGCTATTCTGTAATGGGTCGAGATTTGTAATGCTCAGCAGATAAGCAACAATCGAGCCGGCCCCAGAACCACGGACATTCCACCAGATGTCTTTGCGGCGCGCGTGCTCGCAAAGGTCCCATACAATCAGGAAGTAGGTATCAAATCCCATCTCATGAATGATGGACAACTCATGCTCTAATCGACTGCGAACCAACTCAGTGTCCGCACGATCCCCATACCGCGAGGGAAGCCCCTCTTCGCACTTGTACCGCAGATAGCTTTCTGCATCATATCCATCTGGAACAGGAAACGCCGGGAGATGGTATTCCTTATGATCCAGATTAACATCGCACATCTCCGCAATCTTCAGCGTATTTGCAATTGCATCAGGCGCGTCCGCGAAAATGGCCGCCATCTCTTCTGGCGACCGCAAATAGTAACTATCATCGCTGAACCGGAGGCGCTTCTTGTCTCCAACCAGACTGCCTGTTCCAATGCATAGTAAAACATCGTGAGGGTCTGCATCTTCGCGGCGAACATAATGAACATCATTGGTGGCAATGAGGGGGATATTTGCATATGGGGAGATTTCCAACAAGGCTTCATTTAGCTGGCGAAGCTCAGGGATATCATGTTCTTGCAATTCCACATAAAATCGATCAGGGCCAAACACATCCTGATACCACCCAAGCTGCTTTCTGGCCTCTTTGTCTCGTCCTTCTACCAACATCCTTGGAATCTCTGCCGCAAGACACCCAGTGGTACAGATCAACCCTTCTGCGTGTGCAGCGAGAAATTCTTTGTCGACACGTGGTTTATAATAGAAACCCTCTAATTGTGCTGCACTGGCAATCTTCAGCAGGTTCTTGTACCCTGTGTCGTTCTGAGCAATTAATAGGAGATGATAGTTCTGACTATCGAGGCGTGGGTCGCGACCCCGCATATCCCGTGATGAGAGATATGCCTCCAAACCAATAATAGGTTTCACGCCTGCGCTCTTGCAAGCACGATAAAATTCAATCACTCCATACATGGCACCGTGGTCGGTGATGGCGAGCGAATCCATCCCTTGCTCAACAGTAAACTGCACAAGATCCTTGATGCGACTCATACCGTCAAGAAGAGAGTACTCAGTATGAACGTGAAGATGCGCAAACGACGACATTCTCAGCGATCCCCTGAAATCCAATGGTGTCTATGATAATGAAGAGGGAGTTAGAACGGGCATTCGATGCTTGTTGCTGAGTATATCACGATTCCCGATTCAACGCGGAAAACGGCACTTTTAAGTCGCAAATCTCCAGGGCGAAATAGATAACGATATTAACTCATATGAGGAGTTATATATTTCGAACCCCAAATGATGTCAGAACACTGCTATACTTTTAGAGCCTCTGTGAAACATGCTGAGTGACAATGCCAGAGCTACCTGAAGTTGAAACTGTTGTACGAGCGCTGCGACCTTCTGTGCTTGGCAGAGCCATCACAGAGATAAATGTTCTCTGGTCTAAAGAGTTGCATAATTCTGACCCACAGAGTTTTGCGGATCGTGTAACCGGACAGCAAGTCCAGCAGCTAACAAGACGCGGAAAATATATTTTGTTTATGCTAACTCACGATGTGTTAGCAGTTCATCTCAAAATGACGGGGCGGCTTTATGTCGCCAGTCCGTTAGAAGATCGCCCCGATGATCGCTGGGTGAGAGTAATATTCTCGCTAGATGATGGTCAGCAGTTGCGATTCTCTGATTCCCGGAAGTTCGGGAGAGTCTATCTTGCCGCAGAGGTTGACGAGATCACAGGCAAGCTGGGGCCAGAGCCTCTCTCTAATGAATTTACACTGGAGATATTCACAAAAGGACTCACTGCACGCCAGCGGGTTATTAAGTCACTTTTACTGGATCAAACGTTCCTTGCTGGTGTGGGGAACATCTACGCAGATGAAGCTTTGTGGTATGCACAAGTTGACCCCAGGCGCAAGGCAAATACGCTAGACCCTATGGAGATCAAGAGATTGTACGAAGGGGTGCGCTCTGTGCTTCAGGATGGCATCGCCCACGAGGGGGCTACTATCAGTTGGTATCGCAAACCTGATGGAACTAGTGGCGATTATCAAAACAAATTTCGGGTCTACGGCCAGATAGGCAAACCCTGCCAACGTTGTGGCAGCCCAATCACAAAACTATGGCTGGGGCAGCGGGGTACCCATTTTTGCTCGAATTGCCAGAAATAGTAAGGAGGATGTATCAGCATGAATCTAATGGGAATCATCCTACCAATTGCTGCACTTCTCATTGCTGGACTGCTGGTGGCAGCTCTGTGGTTGTGGTGGGGCGGAGGCGAGTCTCCGACAGAAGGAAGTAATTCTTCTCAGGACACCGTGCCCATTCCACCAACAATAGCAACCGAAATAAGCCCGCCGCCAGCAGGCTTTCATGTGCTGCCTTCGCCGACCTCCGGAAAAGTAATGATACAAATTAAAGAGGAAACGTATCAGCATATTACAGAAATCCAGGATATCGCGATCCAGAATCAAATCAGGTCACAAATTCAGGCGCTGCACCAATTTACGAGCACTCAACAGGAACAACGGATCTCGCCCCCGGTTCCGTCGGCTCCCATTGTTCCGCCTAACCTTGTTGAACAAGAAATCGTGGTCGCAGATACAATAGCCGGACAGATCGAGACTATCTTGCAAGCGCATCTCCTGACAATTCCCCAGATGGTTGGCCGGTCAATCCACATTCTAAATGCAGCCGACGGAGGCGTGCAGATAAAAGTTGACGATAGCTACTACGACTCCGTCGATGATGTGCAGGATGCTGAGATACGAACCATTTTGCAGGCCGCGATTCGGGAATGGGAGTTACGCTCTCAACTTAGCTGATGTCTATGTCTATTCACTCTCATGGAGGCTCCAGACATGATTCAACAGCCAACTTTTGATTGGCTTGTGCAAATTGCGATTATCCGGCAGCGCATCTCTGATGCGTTCCTGCGTCGCCAGAACGTAGTTGCCTGTGGGATTGGGATCAAAATCTCGAATGGCCAATCTACAGGCATTCCCAGCGTGGTGGTATCCGTAACTCGCAAAGAACCAAAGAATAGACTTACAGAAATGGAACTGATCCCCCCAGAGGTTTCAGGGATAAAAACTGATGTTATTGAGACCGGGATCATCAAGGCGCTATCGCTTGAAAGAACCGCTCGTGTCCGCCCAATCCAGCCTGGCATCTCAACCGGGCACGAAAAAGCAACTGCCGGAACCCTGGGTTGCATCGTAAAACGCAATAACGAATTCTTCTTGTTAAGCAACAATCATGTATTTGCTATCTTAAATGAAGGGGGCCTGGGCGACGGCATCCTTCAACCAGGGCCAGCAGATGGCGGGAGCGAAACTGATAAAGTGGGCGAGTTGGCTGGCTTCACCCCCCTTGTCTTTCTCAACAGCAGTCCTGAGATGACAGAACCGTCGTCGCAGCCACAGGGGTGTGCCGCTTTGCTAGCTAGACTTCTAGGACAACAAGAAGTTCCCCGTCTGCCATCCTCAACGCCACTGCAATCTCCGTTTGAGAATCGAGTGGATGCAGCCATTGCACGTATACTGCCCACAATCCCACTTGACCCCACATTGGCGGAACTTGGCGGCCCCCCAACGGGAATTGCCGAACCTCAGCTTGGGATGCATATTTTTAAGAGTGGTCGGACAACAGGGGTAACTGAGGGCCTGGTGACTCAGGTGGATGTAACGGTAGACGTTGACTATGGAGACAAGCAGGCACGCTATGTGAACCAGATCATGACCACACCCTTTACCGAGCGTGGCGATTCGGGATCGTTAATGATCAATGCTCAACGTCAGGCAGTTGGCCTAATCTTCTCTGGTTCAGATCTTATATCCATTGCGAATCCGATGC
>JAHEME010000315.1:0-389 GCA_024643825.1 Chloroflexota bacterium
GGATGGATAGCTCGGAGAGACGCATCAACGTCTCGTTATCGACACGAGTCAGGTGATAGAGCGTGGCATCACTGGCAGATTCTGTTTCGTGCGAGCCTTGAAGGGTTGGTTTGCTGGACATAACGTTGCTCCGCCCTGAATTGAAGTTTTCTACGCCGTTTCTGGCGGGCCAAACACTCCACGCATTATAGCAGGGATTGGTGTGTGTCGATATTGCACTGCTCTAGGGCTGGCTATCTCCGCCGGGCGCGGCAACCTGATCGAGAATCCATCGCAGCCCATGATCGAGTTTCAGCACCAGAGGGCCGCTGATCAGACCGCTGCTGCTCTGCGTTTGCAGCCGATCCAGCCGCGCCGTGATGAACGCCGCCGCGCCGGGATGATCCACC
>JAHEME010000315.1:420-4749 GCA_024643825.1 Chloroflexota bacterium
GTTCAATTCGATCAGCGCAGCCTGCCATTCGTCGAGCGTTGGCTTGTCAATGGATGGATTGCTGCGAGCAGCATCCAGCAGCGTTTGCGCCGCCGCGACGAAATCAATCGGCGTCAGCACAATGCCGCTTTCCACCGGGGGGCGACCTGCCGACATCGCACAGCGAAAGCCGATCTCGTTGCTCGAAGTAGTAGGCCGCACCGGATTGCGTACCGACGATACCGCCAGACGACTGTCGCGCGTCCACGATCCGCCCCGCGTCGCGCGCGACGATCCGCTGATCGGCCCCTGCGGGTCGAGCGAAACACCCGTTCGTGTGTAGTAGGTCTCATCGTACCAGTCTGCTGTCCATTCCCAGACGTTGCCTGCCATGTCATACGCGCCATACGCGCTCGCGCCCAGCGGATACGATCCAACCGGTGCGGCGGGTCGGTTGACGTTGCTCTCGTTGTAGCGCAGTCGCTCCGGCGAGGCCGGATCGTTCCCCCAGGGGTAGGTGCGGGCCACCTCATCGACCGGGTCCCACGCGGCGGCCTTTTCCCATTGAGCTTCGGTGGGAAGCCCGATCACCTGCCCGGTCTGGCTGGCGGCCCATAGGCAGTAGGAAACCGCCGCCTGATAATTCACATACGTAATCGGGTAATTCCCATAGATGGGTTGATCATAATACGTGCGGTCAGAAGGAGCCGGGCAGCTTCCCAAATCAACACACACACGGTACTGATCGGTCGTGATCTCGGTGCGGTCGATCCAGTACGCGCTCAGCGTGACCGCGTGCTGCGGCTTGCTGCTGGGGGTACGGTCGCGGGCGTTCGTCCCCATCAGGAACTGCCCCGCCGGGACGAATACTATCGCCTGCCCATCCGGGATGCGTAGTGCGCCTGTACCCGGCTCTAGTGGCGCGAAGGCAACGGCTTCCACCGGAGTTGCGCCAGAGGCTTGCAGCGGCGTCGGGGTCGGGATCGGTGTAGCCGACGGCGCAGGCGTCCACGTGGGGGTAGGGGCCGGAGTCTGTGTCGGCCCTTCTGCGGATTGCGGCGGCGGCAGGGTGGGCAGCGCGAACGAGACCTGAAGCACCCCCGCCGTCTGAAGCACATAGGCGACGGCAACCAGCAGCAGCAGAACAATTGCCATCACCAGAAGTGTGCGCCCCCATCGCTCCCGGAACTGGCGCATCTCTGCCCGACGTTGGGCTTTGCGCTCCTCACGGCGGGTACGTTCCAATTCCGCCTTCAGGCGGCGTTTTGCGCGCTTTTCTTCTCGCGTGAGGGGCGCGGGTTTCACAGCAGCAGGCCGCTCCATCGGGGGTGGCTCTACCACTTCCTCCTGAGGCGGGCGCGGTTTCTTGCCGCTGAGGATCGCCTCGCCAGCATCCGGGTTGGCATACGCTCGTTCGAGCAGGGCCGCCAACTGCATCGCATTGCGGAAGCGTTCTCCGGGCGACCGCGCCAGCGCCTTGAGCGTCACCGCTGCCACCGAAGCCGGAATGTGTTCATTGAGAAAACGGGGGTCGGGGGCTGTCTCCTGTAGATCGCGCAGTGCGCTGTCGATCTCTGACTCCGCCTCGAACGGGATCTCCCCGGTGGTCATCTCATAGACGATCACACCCAGCGAATACACATCGCTCGAAGGCGAAGCCGTGCGCGTGTCTGCGATCTGCTCCGGGGCCATGTATGCCAGCGACGCCGCCCCTGATTCTCCTTCGCGCAGTCCCTGGCTGGTAAGCAGCGCCAGCCCAAAATCGGTGAGAATCGCCTGCCCACTGCGAGTCAGCACAATGTGCGACGGTCGCACGTCCCCATGTGTGACTCCCTTGGAATGGGCATGATCCAGCGCCGCCGCAATCTGGCGGATCACGAACGCGATATCCTCGGCTGCCAGCGTGCGCTCACCCTCCCGCACCTGTGCCAGCACTTCCTCCAGCGTCACGCCCTCCACTGCATCCATGATCATGTAGTGGCCGCCTTCCGCCTGACCGAAGTCATACACGGGGGCGATGTTCGGGTGCCGCAGGGTGGCGATTCCGCGCGCCTCCCGTCGGAAGCGGGTCTGAAAGACTGCGTCGGTAGACCGTTCGCGGCCCGCCAGCTTGATCAGCACGGCATGATCGCGTTCTGTGTCCCTCCCTCGGAACACTTCCGCCAGACCATCCATGCCGAGAAACTCTTCAATTTCAAACGGGCCGAGTCTGCGCCCAATCAGGTCGTTCTCCACAGGCATCCTCAGTTGATAGCCAATCTCAGGTCGTCGTGCGGCGCATCACGCCCCGCAGAATCGAGGGTGAAATCAGACCATGAACAGGTCACGCTGCCGCGTTGGTAAGTATAGTGGGCTGCGAAACTTTGCGCTATGCAGAATCAAAAATCTCGACGCACGCGCCGAGATTTCTTGATTATGGCAAATGGTTTACTTGACGCGCAGCGTTCCTTCCATTCCCTGTTCGAGGTGTGAGGGAAGTCCGCAAACGATTGTGTAGTCCCCCTTTTCGGCTGGGGCGGTGAAGGTGAATGTCTGGGTTTCGCCGGGCTGGACTTCGGCTTCCCAGAAGACTTTGTCTTCATCGTCATCGTCAAACGGGATCGTGATTTCATCACCCAGCTTGACCAGCACCCACTCGTGTTCCTGGGTTCCATTGTTGGTGACCGTGAGTGTGACTTCTGACCCGGCAGGAACTTCCCAGGCATCAGGCGTAAACTTGAAGTCGGTTACCTCGGCGGTGATGGAAGCGGTCTTTGGCCCGCATCCAGCCAAGAGCAGCCCACCCAACACCAAAACCGCGAGTGCTGCCAGTCGAATCGAACGGTGTTTCATGATACTTCCCCCTTGATGGTTGTCGTGCTTACGCTGATTATAGGTTGTATGGTTCGTGCGTAGCCCGGCAAAGAATTAACACCTCTATCTTAGTTTAGATGAAGTAGATTGTAAATATCAGGTTTTCTCTAATGAGGAATCCAGACCTGCAAGACTCCCTGCATTCCCTGTTCCAGGTGGGCCGGAAGCCCACACACAATCGTGTAATCGCCCGGCTCCTCCGGTGCAGTGAAGGTGAATGTCTGTGTCTCACCCGGCTGGACTTCGGCCTCCCAGAAGACCTTGCTCTCGTCGTCCTCATCAAAAGGAAGGGTGATTTCCTCTCCCGGTTTGACGATCACCCATTCGTGCTCCTGGGTTCCATTGTTGGTGATCGTGAGTGTGACTTCGGATGGGCCATGCGTTCGGCGTGAACTGGAATTCAGTGGTCTCCACGCTGATCTCTGACTTCCCCGGCCCACACCCTGCCAGAAGCAGCCCACCCAGTAGCAGGAATATCAGTGCAGGCGGTTCGAATCCCGATGGCGTTTCATTGCAATCCTCTCTGATTGCCTTGCTGACGATGTGATTCGTGGATCACGATGCAAGAAACATCAACCCGGCCCGAATCAATACTCTATCATAATCGCAGCAGGATAGATTGCAAAGCGACCTATTCAAAAAAACGCCGCTCAGAGAGCGACGTTTTAGTGGAGGGGGATTTGTTTCTCAGGCAGCTTCGGCAGGATTTGATTTCAACACGCCAGCCCGCGTGAGCTTATCCACCAGCATGATGCGTGTCTCGACCATGCTCTCTTCGATGTAGGGGAATGCCAGCCACGCATTACCAATCCCAAACATGCCTCCCGTCAGCGTCCGCAGGAAGGGCGTGCTCTCTCGGATCGGGTAGAACGCAAGGCCAAAGCCGTTGAAGGGTGGGTTGGCGAAGAGCTGGCTGAACCCATCCAATCCCATCGGGGCGATGGCGATCAGCAAATAAGCCCAGAAGGGCAGCACCGGGATCGTAATTCCCCGTGCGCTCATGATCCCGAAGAAGACTCCGAACAGGGCGATAGCGGCGTAGATAGCAACATCCCGTTCGCAGAAGGCTACCTTCCACCCCATGCGCGGGCTTCCTGCAAAGGCTTTCGCTGCATAGGTGAGGTTCGCGTCCAGCGTCGTGACGTCAATCCCGCCGAAGGCTGGCTCCTCGGAAGCGTATGCCTCGAAGGAGTTGGCCGGGTTCACCCCGGTACGTTCGCGGGGGTAGGCAATCTGGTCACCAAATAGGAACCATGACCGGAAGGCGAACTGATGGCACACCGGGCTGTAGATGGTGTAGATCGCCCGCCCTACGCCTGTCCAGCCCACCTGCATAGCGACCGGGGCCAGAAACGGAATCCCCGCATACAGCCCGACGATCAGTGAGATATACAGCACCCAGCGTTTCGCAAAGCCCAGAAACATCTTATCCAGCCAGATGACTATATCCCGTTGTCGGCCCGTCACCTTTGGCTTTGAGACTTTCATCGCTTCTTC
>JAHEME010000316.1 GCA_024643825.1 Chloroflexota bacterium
AGCATGAGCGTGGCTGTCCTTCTCAATCTGCTGGCGTTGGGATTCCTCGTGTTCCTTCCCGGTTGGCTTCTCTACGATGCTCTACTGCGCGGCCTCGGTCTGTCATGGCGCGTGAGTATGGTTCTGGTGATCGCCCTCCTCAGTGTCCTGTTCAGTAATCTCGCATCCGCATTTCGCTATAGCCTCGGCCTGATGCTCTCCATCTCAGCAGGAGTCGTACTTCTGGCCGGGATCACGTGGTGGGTCGCTCGTCGCCGTCTGCCACCAGAAGAGTCCAGTCGAGTGCAGGGGCCATCTTTGCTTTTTCAGCTATTCGTGTTTGGAGTCTTTTTGGCTCCGGCCTTCGTTCTCTTCCTCTCGCTGGATACCGACGCACAGGGCTTCGGCTATCTCGCCCTCATGGTTCGTCAGGGCGGGACGATTAACACGCTCGCCCCCTGGCATCCCGACATTCGCTATCTCTATTCCCCCTCCCTATTTGTCTGGTGGGCCTTCTTATCCGATCTTCTCAAACTGCCCATCCATCAGGTGATGCTCCCCTTCTCGCACATCATGGCCGGGATGGTGGCCCTGTTAGGCATCGATCTTGCGGATACCATGCTTCCTCAGAGTCCGCGCGCCCGCTGGCTTTTCCCTGTGATGATCCTTCTAGGGCTGGGACTGCTCCTTACCTTAATGGATTCGGCCTATACCAGCGTGTTGGGATTCCTATTCGTTGCCCTATTTCTGATCCTGACCTTCTGGTCACTGCGTTTCAAACAGTGGACGCAATCCCTGCTGGCATCACTTCCGCTGGCGGCTGTCGCGCTCACCCACCCGGATACCATCCTCATTCTCCTGATCGGCTACATTCCCTTTTATGCTACCTTCTGGTTGAGCCGGGACGAGCATCGTACTCGCACGAACTGGCTTCGGATGTTTGTCATAATTCCCCTTGTTGGTATCGTGCTGACTCTTCCCTGGCTCCTTCGCGTGTTGCCCCTATTCTTCGAGGAGCACGTCGTCTCTCCCTTTGTGCTCAGTCTCAGCCACACCACCCAGTTGATCCTATTTCAAGGGGCGCTCGTTCCTCTCCTTGCCCTGATCGGGATCGTCATTGCAGCCCGTAGACGCTCGCTGGCAGATGTTCTGATGATTACCTGGGTTGTTTTCCTGATCGACTTCTCCCTCTTCGGCATCGTTGACTCCGTGATTCAGATCACAGGCATCGATGTCATGCGCTATATCTATCCATTCAGTGTGGCTTGGCATGGTCCCATCATTTCCTATGCTTACCTCGCTGCGGTGGCACTTGATTCTCTCCCCTCTCCGGTACGGGGAGGGGCCTGGGGTGGGGTAGCAACTCGAACAGCCTTGTTGCATCCAGGCTTTCTGCCCGGCCTGGGCCTGTCCTTTCTCGCAGCATCCATAGTCCTATCCGGTCCCATCTTATCCTTCACGCGCCCATATCTTCAGTTCTTTGGTGCATTCTCCTCACAGGCGGATGTCGCCGCGATGACCTATATCCGTGAGAACACGCCGCCCGATGCCATCATCTTGAACTATCCGATTGGTTTTGAAGGTCACTGGGTTCCTGTGATTGCCGAACGTGATAGTACAGCCATTCGTGAGCAGCCGTTCTTTTCTGGTGCGCAGCCCCTCTATGATCGCAATACCAATTTGCAGGACGTGTACTTCGATCTTGCGCGCCCCGATGCGCAAGATCGCCTCCGTGCAGCAGGTATCTCTTACATCATTTTCCCGCAGATCATCACACAGCCAGAACGCTTTGACGGCCCATTCCTCTCCCTGATGCGGTGGCGATGGCCGGAAGAGACGTGGTATCCTCTCCAATCACAGCCCGCTGATCTTGGCTGGCTCGAACTCGTTTTTGAACAGGATGGCGCGCAGGTTTGGCGCGTCCTTCGCTGAGAGTCCCATGCCAGCACCTATCGCTGATCGCCTTAGAATCTTGCACATCGTGCCCTATTACAGCCCTGCCTGGCCCTACGGTGGCCCGGTGCGTGCCATCTACGAACTGACCCAGCGGCTCGTACAGCGCGGTCATGAGATCACAGTCTATACAACGGATGCCCTCGATGCTTCCCATCGTGCCGAACCGGGCGAGCACACCATCGACGGAGTTACCGTTCATCGCTTCCCCAACTGGAGCAACGCCCTTGCCTGGAGCCGGTTGTTCTTCCCTCGTGGCTTCCGCCGGGCAGTCAGGCAAACCGCCCATCACTTCGACGTTGCCCATCTCACCGAATTTCGCACCATGCAGAATGCAGAGGCGTTACCCACCCTTCGCCGCCATCGCCTTCCCTATGTCATCATGCCGCAGGGCAGCCTGCCCGCCGAATTAGGGCGTACTACTATCAAGCGCGGCTACGATCTACTCGTGGGCCGCCCTCTGCTCCAACACGCAGCGATCCTTCATGCCCTCACGGAGATGGAGCGTGATCAGTACGCGACGCTCGGTATGTCCCCAGATCGCATCTTCATTTCTCCGAACGGTATCGATGTCGCCGCCTTCGATCTGGATGGTGTTGATGTCGCCGCGTTTAAGCGGGAACATAGCATACCGGAAGGCCGCCCTGTAGTCGGTTTTCTGGCCCGACTGAATCACATCAAGGGGCCAGAGTTTCTCGTCGATGCCTTTGCGGAGCTGCTGCGCGTTCAACCAGATGCAATCCTGATGCTGGTTGGCCCGGATGATGGGGTGAAGGCCGAGATTGAGGAGCAGATTCGTAGGTTGGACATAGGTGACAGGGTTCGCTTTGTCGGTTATATTGGCGATGAGCGAACCAAAGCCGCTGCCTATCGTGCCTCCGATGTCTATGTGCTGCCCTCACGCTATGAGATTCAGGGCATCACGGTGCTGGAGGCTCTATTGAATCGCGTTCCCACCATTACCACGGACCGCTGCGGTCTTTCTACCAGCCTCGAAGCAGCAGGCGTAGCACGCGTGGTTCCTTTTGGGGATGTCACTGCGCTGACCCAGCAGCTTCTCTGGGCTATCCAGAACCCTGTAGAAGCGCGCGCAGCAGCAGAACAGGGGCGCGAGTGGGTCATCCAGCGATTTAACTGGGAAACGCTTGCCGATGAATGGTGCGATGTGTATCGTTCGTGTCTAGCAGATTTGAGATCGAATAACGCTCTGAAGACTGATAACTAACTGGCTAACAGCTAATCGCTAACCGCCAATGGCTGTCTTTGAGGAACTTTCCATGTGTGGAATCGCCGGAATAATCAGCTTGCCCGGTTCGGATCAGGTAGATCCGGCCCTGGCGTACCGCATGGCAGATGTCATCGCCCATCGTGGCCCGGATGATTCCGGCGTATACATTTCCCCCGATCAGCGCGCAACCTTAGCCAATCGTCGCCTTGCCATTATCGATCTTTCCTCGGCAGGCCATATGCCGATGGCGAATACCGAAGGCACTCGCACGATCACCTATAATGGCGAAATCTACAATCACGCCGAACACCGCCCCGATCTCGAATCACGCGGATATACCTTTCGCGGGCACAGCGATACCGAAGTCATCCTCAATCTCTATCAGGAATACGGCCCTGCTGCGCTTCACAAACTGCGCGGCATGTTCGCTATTGCTATCTGGGATGAAACCAGGCGTGAGCTTTTCCTCGCTCGCGACCGCATCGGCATCAAGCCCCTGTATTACACATTTGCAGGGGGGCAGTTCATCTTCGGCTCAGAGATCAAGTCGATCTTGCAGCATCCGGCTGTGCGCCGTCGCGTAGACGAAGAAGCCCTCTACCACTACCTCTCCTTTCTGACCTCTCCCGCACCGAGGACGCTCTTTGAGGGCATCTATAAACTTCCGCCCGGTCATTACGCCGTTCTGAATGCGGACGGTCAGCTTTCGATCCATGAATACTGGGACGTGTTCGACTCGATGCAGCCGCACCTGTCCGAGTCTCCCTCTCAGATTCAGGAGCAGCTTCTCGATTCGCTTCGCGAGTCCATCCGTTACCGTATGGTCAGCGATGTTCCCTTTGGCGTGTTCCTCAGCGGCGGAATCGATTCCAGCACCAATGTCGCGCTGATGGCAGAACAGATGGATCGCCCGGTGCAAACGTTCAGCATCGGCTATCGTGGCTACGAACGCTACAACGAATTTCAGCATGCCCGTCTTGTCGCTCAGCACTTCGGAGCCGATCACCACGAAATCGTCATTGGTGAAGAAGACCTCGTCAATTTCCTGCCGTCCCTCGTCTACCATCAGGATGAGCCAATTGCCGATCCCGTCTGTGTGCCGATCTATTTCGTCTCCAAACTCGCCCGTGAATCAGGGACGATAGTCGTGCAGGTCGGCGAAGGAGCTGACGAGTTGTTTGCTGGCTATACCCACTGGATCGACATACTTAATTTGCAACATGGCGCATGGCAAACATTTAGCCGACTTCCGGCTTCGCTTCAGCGGCTTGCTCTTGCCGCCGCACCCTTGAGCCGCGATTCGATTCGCTACGAATTTATCCGTCGAGCCACCTTTGGCGAGGAATTATTCTGGGGAGGAGCCGAAGCGTTCGGCGAAGCCCGCAAGAATCGCCTGATCAGCAGCCAGCTTCGTGCCCGTTTGAGTGGGCTAACCTCGTGGGATGCCATTCGTCCACATCGCCAGCGTTTTGATCAGCGCAGCCCCGGCGGGGATTACCTGAACTACATGGCCTACCTCGACTTGCGTCTGCGTTTGCCGGAACTCTTGCTGATGCGCGTAGACAAAATGTCGATGGCG
>JAHEME010000317.1 GCA_024643825.1 Chloroflexota bacterium
TCTTGCATCTTGAAGTCCATCACGCACGGCCACAGCACGATCTCGAAAGCCGCCGCCACATCCAGAATCGCTTCCTGGACGGCCAGCACGGCGATCTCACAGCCGCCGCAGGCAGACGCCCAGTACAGGGCCAGTTTCGGTTTTGCGCCATTGTTAGCCATGAATCACCTCCGGCTCGTGGGCCTCGTCCGGCAGGGGCGGTGTCGATGGGGCGATATCCGCCACCGTATCACGCCACTCCAATGGGCCCAGCCTGGCGATGGCGTTGGTCATGTTGAGTATGGTTTCGGTGAACAGGGTTCCCTGCGCCGCCGACGCCCAGGCAAGCTGCACCCGGTCGGGATGCACGCCAAGCTGGGCCAGCGTTCGGCGGAGCAGCGCCATTCGCCGCATGGCCTTGAAGTTGCCCACGTCATAGTGGCACTGACCGGGGTGGCAGCCCATCACGATCACACCATCCGCGCCTTCGGAGAGCGCCTTGATCACGAAGGTCGGGTCAAGCCGCCCGGTACACATGATGCGAATATCCCGCAGCGTGGCGGGGTATCCCATACGGCTCGTACCCGCCAGGTCTGCCGCCCGGTAGGAGCACCAGTTGCATAGAAAGCCGACAATCACAGGGCGTCTATCGCCCCATGCGGGGTTGTCAAGACTATAATCTCGTTTCGCCATGATCGATTCTCCTACCCGGTTGCGAGCGGAACTTCGTGCTCGACCGAAACGTATCCATTGCCGTTGTACGTGTCGTACAGCACCCCTTCAATCTGCGCCATGATGGAGTCAAAGGTGAAGTGCTGCCCGGTGATCACCTGGCTGGGACAGGCGGCTACGCAGGTTCCGCAGCCCTTGCACAGCGCCGGATTCACGCGGCTGACTTCCAGATCGGGCAGATATTCGATAGCGGTATATGGACACAGATTGTTGCAGATGCGGCAGCCGGAGCAGTGTTCTTCGTCGATGTTCGCGCGCACCGGCTCGATGGCGATGGTTCCCTGACCGATCAGGGTCAGCACCCGCGCCGCCGCTGCCGCGCCCTGGCTTACACTATCGGGAATGTCCTTCGGCCCCTGGCAGACCCCGGCGATGAATACACCATCCGTCATGGTAGCCACCGGGTCGAGCTTGGGGTGCTTCTCGGTGAAGAACCCCGCCTCCGAGCAGCCGATACCGAAGGTATGGGCCACGTCAGTTGCATCGTTCCGCGGCTCCATCGCCGCCATCAGGATCACCATATCGACCGGGATGCGCCGCTGCTTGCCGATCAAGGTGTCTTCCACCTGCACGATCAGCTTGCCTTCTTCGCCCGGCATACGCGCCGCATCGGTGACTTCCGCCACGCGGCCTCGAATGAACTCCATCTCCTCTTTCAGCAGGCGATGGTAGAACTCTTCATAGTTCTTGGCGGTGGTGCGGATGTCAATGTAGAAGCTGGTGACATCGGCCCCGGTGCGCTCTTTGACCAGGTGGCCGAACTTGAGCGCCGCCATGCAGCAGACTGCCGAGCAGTACGGGTTGTAGTTTTCATCCCGGCTGCCCACACAGTGAACGACCGCCACCGACTTCGGCTCTGTGATGCCATCCCGCAGCACCACTTTGCCGTCGGTTGGACCCGCGGCATTCAGCATTCGCTCGAATTCGAGGCTGGTGAAGACGTTCGCCAGCCGCCCGTAGCCATACTGCGGGACGCGGCGTGGGTCGAAGAGATCGTAGCCCGTCGCCAACACGATGTTGCCCACATTGAGCACGATCTCCGTATCCTGCTGATCGAAGTCAATCGCTCCGGTCGGGCAGAACTTCTCGCACGCTTTGCACGTCCCTTTCTGGTAGTAGATGCACGATTCTTCGTCGATGACCGGATACTTCGGGACGGCCTGCGGGAAGGGTCGATAGATGGCGGTGCGATAGCCCAGCCCCGCCTCGTATTCCTGATCGACGACCTTCGCCGGGCACTTCTCCCAGCAGTCCCCGCACCCGGTGCAAAGCTCGGTATCGACGTGGCGTGCTTTCTGCCGCACGCGCACGGTGAAGTTCCCCACGTAGCCATCGACCTGCTCGACTTCGCTGTAGGAAAGCAACGTGATGTTCGGGTGGTTGCCCGCGTCGAACATCCTGGGGGTCAGGATGCAGGCCGAGCAGTCCAGTGTCGGGAACGTCTTATCGAACTGGGCCATATGCCCGCCGATGCTGGGATCGCGCTCCACGAGGTACACCGGATGGCCCGCGTTGGCCAGTTCCAGCGCCGCATTGATCCCCGCCACCCCGCCGCCGACCACCATCGTCGCATCGTTGATATCCACCATGAACGGTTCCAGCGGTTCCAGTTCCATCACCCGCCGCACCGCGCCGCTGATCAGCGATTTGGCTTTTTCGGTTGCCGATTCCACGTCATGCTGATGTACCCAGCTTGCGTGTTCACGGATGTTCGCCATCTCTAACAGATAGCGGTTCAGGCCCGCGCGCTCGCAGGCGCGCCGGAAGGTCGGCTCGTGCATGTGCGGCGAGCACGCCGCCACGACCACCCCCGTCAGGCCAAGCTCCTGAATGTCCTTCTCCACCAGTTCCTGCCCCAGGCTGGAGCACATGAACTTGTAATCGCGGGCAATCGCAACACCCGGCAGGGAGGCGGCCCATTCGGCCACATGTTCGACATCGACCGTCCCTGCAATGTTGTGCCCGCAGTGGCAGACATATACGCCAATTCTGTCTTCCATCATCGTTTCCCCTTTTCTCAGCAGGATCAGGGCTGCGGCATAGGCAGCGATTTCTTATCCCGCCGTTTTGGTCTGGCAGGCTCCATCTCTTCATGCCCGATCTTGCCGAGCGCAGGCGCAGCCGAGGTAATCTCCGCGCCCATCCCCACCTCACGGGCGGGGATGCCAAACGCCAGGCCCATCAACTGGGTGAAGAACAGGATGGGGATTTCATAGTTCGTCCCGAACATCGCGTTCACCTGGGGCTGGTAGGCATCCAGGTTAAGCTGACACATCGGGCACACGGTCACGATCATGTCTGCGCCGTAGTCGGCGGCATTGTGCAGCAGCCGCCGGATCAGCTCGAAGGCAGTCTCTTCGCTGATCTGGGTCATGTGACCGCCGCAGCAATGAGTCTTGAGTGGGAAGTCCACGACTTTCGCTCCCAGCGTTTGCATCAGGCGGTCGAGATGCATCGGGTATTCTGGGTTATAGCCATCGGTTCGGGGCCGCACGATCAGGCAGCCGTAATAGCAGGCGACCTTCAGCCCGGACAGCGGCTTCGTGACGTGCTCTGCGATGGTCTCATAGCCCACATCTTCGACCATCATGTCCAGCAGATGGCGGATGTGCAGCGAGTTCGGATCGTAGTGCAGGCCCCCTGCCCCCAGCGCTCGGTTGACCTTCTCATTCAGGGCGGGGTACTTCGCCATGCTGTCATTCGCTTTGCGCAGATTCAGATAGCACGCGCTGCATGGCGAGATCATCTCCTGATGGCCCTGCGCGGCAGCCAGCGAGAGGTTGCGCGCGATCAGGCTGTAGGCCGGGATCGCGCTGAGGCTCATATACTCGGTCGCGCCGCAGCAGTTCCAGTCAGCGACCTCATTCAACGTGAGGCCCAGCACTTCTGCTACACGCTCCGTTGAGTCGCCATAGGCATGGGCGGTCGCCTTCAGCGAGCAGCCCGGATAATAACCGTAGGCATTGTGTTCCTGGCTCATAGCTCATCCTCCGTAGCGATCCGCTTCGCTTCGGTCAGGATCGCAGTCAGTTGAGGCATATCGTGTATCCTGTCCGGGGCGGTATTGAGGCGGCCCTTCTGAATCATCTGGAACCCCAACCCTGTCTTGCGCACCATCTGAAGCGGATGATGGGTGAGGTGATAACGAGTCGCCAACCCAAACTCGAAGCTGCGTCCATAATGCTCGATGTACCCGCAGAAGCTCTGCGAGAAATCGGCATGAGACTCCGCGTTATAGTGCCCACTCTCGATTGCCATTCGTTTGAAGGTATACATCAGGTCGGTGATCGGAATTTCCTGCGGGCAGCGCACCGTGCAGTAGTAGCACGAGACGCAGTACCAGGGGGCGTTGCTGAGGAGTACGTCTTCTTCCATGTTGGCTCGCGCCATCGCGAACAGCTTACGCGGAGTTGCATCCATGTCCGGCCCGGAAGGGCAGGACCCTCCACACGTCCCGCATTGCAGGCAGCCGAGCAGGGTATTTCCTCCCGGCGTGGACGCCATGACTCGATCAAAGAATGGTTTTCGTGTCTGGACTTCTTCCATGAGAGATGATCTCCTTGAACCAGTAGACGGCAGCAGGGTCCAGGGCAACAAGGAGCGATCTGGTGAGGATTTGGGACTGGCGCTATGGGTACAGCGTGGCGGGGGCGGCGAGAACAACGGCGACTGCGGTTGTCCTTACATCGTTGACCCTACCTGAATTGTATGCAAAGGGAGTCTGGTGCGATAGTGATAATTGTCACAATATAGGTGTGCGAGGATCAGATGTTGCATCAGGCCTCCGGCGTTTTCCTTCCCTTCTACAATGGGTTATCATGCTCGGCAGGAAGGCAACCCTGTGAATTCTCAACCCCATGAGCCGCGAAAAAAGCACATCGCCTACTTGCTGTACGATTTCCACATCGGCGGCATGGAGAGCTTCCTTTACCGGATCGCCTCAGCGTTACAGGACGAATTCACGTTCACGTTCCTCGCCAGCCATGT
>JAHEME010000318.1 GCA_024643825.1 Chloroflexota bacterium
TGATGTCACGCTTGCAGATCGCCGCTTGACGATTACCGGATCTCGCACAGCGCCGATGAGGCCAAAGGGAGCCTATCATCAGCTTGAGGTTCGACAAGGGGAGTTCCGGACGGATGTGACACTTCCCTGGGCCGCGAACGAAGAGAGAATAGAGGCCAGCTATGAGGATGGATTTCTCATTGTTGAATTGCCACGGTCTACCCCAGAACAGATACGGGTTGTGCCAGTAACCAAGATAGCTTTGGACTAGACCAGGTGCCGGGAATGATTGCAAAAAGGATTAGCAAGGTTGCTACTTATGGCTTCAGATGAAACACATGAGGAAGAACAGCCGGAACTGCCGATCAGCGATGAGCCAGTAAAGAAAAAGAAACCTCGTCGCCGGGCTAGATCCAACCGTTCTTCAGAAAAATCAGACTCACCATCGCAAGATGACACACAAAGCATTCCGGAGACTCTTCCTATCCTGCCGTTACGGGGTCTCGTTGTCTATCCGCAGACTGCCGTGCCATTGATGGTCGGACAGCCGCGTTCCGTTCGGCTCATCGATGATATTGTTGCTGCGGATCGTGTGATTGGGCTTGTTACCAGCCTTGACCCTGAAAAGGAAGAGCCTGATCCAGAAGACCTGCACAGTGTGGGAACTGTTGCGGCAGTACACCGCATGTTTCGTGCTCCAGATGGCACGATACGGTTGTTGGTACAGGGATTATCCCGAATCCGGGTCGAGGAATTCGTTTCACACGACCCATATCTGGTTGCAAAGGTCTCGCCATATCCAGAATCCGCAGGTGAGGGCCTCGAAGTTGAAGCCTTGATGCGGAATATTGGCGAGCAGTTTCGCCAATTAGGGGAGCTTGTCCCCAGCATTCCAGGAGAACTCCTGGCTACGACCCTCAGCATCGAAGATCCACTGCAGATGGTATATACCGTCGCGACCTATATGCGCACCGATCTGGAAGATGCCCAGAAACTTCTCGAATTGGAAACCGCCAGCGAGAAACTTCACATGTTGATGGGCCTCCTGGGAAAAGAACTTGAAGTTCTGGAACTAGGGCGCAAGATTCAGGCAGACGCTCAGACTGAGATTGACAAGGTTCAGCGGGAGTTCTATCTGCGAGAGCAACTCAAGGCCATTCAGCGAGAATTGGGCGAGAGCGATGAGCAGCAGATCGAAGCGGTGGAGTTTCGGCAAAAAATCACAGAGGCACAAATGCCTCCGGATGTGGAAAAGGAAGCCGTACGCGAAGTGGATCGGCTGTCTAAGCTGCCTACCGCAGCGGCTGAGTACGGAGTAATTCGGACCTACCTTGATTGGTTGACAACTCTTCCGTGGAGCAAATTGACCGAGGATAACCTTGACATTGAGCATGCTCGTACCGTGCTCAACGAGGATCACTATGATCTTGAGGATATCAAAGAGCGCATCCTCGAATATCTAGCAGTACGCAAACTACGACACGACAGGGGGATTGAGACGGAGGAGGGGGAGACTTCCGGCAAGGCCGCTATTCGCCGAGAGCGAGAAGGCGCTATCCTGTGCTTTGTCGGGCCGCCCGGCGTAGGCAAAACATCCCTTGGTGCGTCTATTGCGCGGGCGCTGGGCAGAAAGTTCATTCGAATGAGTCTCGGTGGTGTACGCGATGAAGCTGATATTCGTGGACATCGTCGCACCTATATCGGTGCGATGCCCGGACGTATTGCGGAGGCACTTCGCCGCGTTGAATCGCGGAACCCCGTAATTATGCTTGACGAAATAGATAAGCTCGGCGCAGACTTCCGAGGAGACCCCGCCTCTGCGTTATTAGAGGTTCTTGATCCAGAGCAAAATCACGAATTCCGTGATCATTATCTGGACGTTCCTTTGGATCTCTCACAAGTCATGTTTATCACGACCGCTAACACGCTGGATCCAATTCCGGGGCCGCTTCGGGATCGAATGGAACTAATTCAACTCTCCGGCTACACAGAGAGAGAAAAAATCCATATAGCTGAACGATATCTTGTGCCACGGCAGATTCATGAGAATGGCCTGCGAGATGACGAAGTGCGGTTCGGCGAGGATGCACTGCTGAGAATTATTCAGGACTATACACGCGAAGCTGGTGTTCGGAATCTGGAACGTGAGATAGGGGCAGTGTGCCGGAAAATCGTCACGCAAATTGCGGAAGAGAAAGTGTCCCAGTTGGCAGTGACGCCAAATATCGTCCGTGATCTTCTAGGCAAGCCCAAGTTTTATTACATTACTGAGGTTGAACAAAGAACTAACATTCCCGGCGTTGCTACAGGTTTAGTGTGGACTCCGGTTGGCGGAGATATCGTATTTGTGGAAGCTACAGGCATGCCGGGTGCAAAGGGCTTTATCCTGACCGGGCAGCTTGGAGATGTAATGCAGGAGAGCGCAAGGGCAGCTTTGAGTTACATCCGCGCACACGCAGACGACTTGAAGATCGACTCAGATTGGTTTGACCAACATGATGTGCATCTCCATGTCCCTTCTGGGGCAGTTCCAAAAGATGGTCCTTCTGCGGGCATCACGATTGCAACCGCGTTAACCTCAGCACTAACCAAAAAGCCTGTGCGTGGCGATCTCGCCATGACTGGGGAAATCACACTGCGTGGGCAGGTTCTCCCTATCGGCGGTGTGAAAGAGAAAGTTCTGGCAGCGCACCGATTCGGTATCAAAGCAGTAATTCTTCCAGCGCGTAATGAAAAGGATCTAGACGATATACCCAATGAAGTGAAGGAAGAGCTTGAGTTCATCTTTGTTGAGAATGTAGAGGAAGTTCTGGCTACTGCCCTGGAGGGTCTTCCAGACCGATCTGATGCGAATGGAAAGCCTCGATCTAAAGGGAAACCACCACAGAAAAAAAAGAAAGAGAAAACGAGTGCCTAAAGTAATGATCGTTGATGACGACCGAACAACTGTTGGGCTTCTTCGAACGCTGCTGGAACTCGACGGGTTTGAGGTGGTTCTGGCTGGGGATGGAAGCAGTGCTCTTGGTAAGGCCACAGAGTCAAGCCCTGACGCATTCCTGGTAGATTATCATCTGGCAGATTTTGAAGGCACTGACTTTGTTCGGGACTTGAGAGCGACCCAACAGTTTAGCAAGACCCCGGTTATCATGACCTCAGGCTTGAATCGTGCAGCAGAGGCCAGCGAAGCGGGAGCCAATAAGTTTCTCCTGAAACCCTTTGATCCAGGGGAACTTGTAAAGTTGTTGGGCGAACTGATCGAAAGTTCTTGAACAGGAAAGGGCAGCCCATTCATAGGTAAATTGCGATATGCTTCAAAATAGGAAGACTATTAATTATTTTGCGAAGGATATATTACTCTATGGTAGATAGAGATAAACGTTCACGGATGCAGTGGTATCGGATGGATTTACATCTACATACCCCTGCATCAAAAGATTACCAGCAGCCCGGTGTTAGCTACCTGGACATATTGCAGCAAGGCGAACGTCGGGGCCTGAACATTCTTGCCTTTACGGATCACAATACCGTGCGTGGATATCGTATCATGCGCGAGGAAATCACACGTCTCGAATGGCTTGAACAACTTGGTCGGATGAATCCAGACGAACAATATCGGCTGAACGAATATCGGCGATTGTTCGAGAAGATGCTGATTCTCCCTGGGTTTGAGTTTACGGCCACATTCGGTTTTCATATTCTGGGGATATTCTCTCCTCATGAAGAACCTCGCCGTCTAGAACATCTCTTGCTGGATTTGAATATTGCATCAGATGCGCTAGATGTTGGCGAGACCAACGTGGGTGCATCAGCAGACGTACTTACAGCGTACGAATTGATCCATGATGCCGGTGGAATTGTTATTGCGGCCCATGCCAACTCAAGTGGGGGAGTGGCAATGCGCGGAATGTCGTTCGGAGGGCAAACCCGCATTGCCTATACTCAGGACGCAAATCTAGATGCACTTGAAGTGACTGATCTGGATCGACGCGGCAGCCGAACTACAATGCGCTTTTTTGATGGCTCAAAGCCAGAATATCCTAGAGCAATGCGTTGCATCCAGGGTTCTGATGCCCATCGGCTTGAAAGAGAAGGACAAAACGGGAAGAGTCTGGGGATTGGCGAGCGTGTGACGGAGATTCTCCTCCCGGAGTTGACGTGGGTGGCTCTGTATGAGGTCTTTCACAAGAGCGATCTTGCTCGAACACGCCCCTATCGTGGCACCACCGCACCGTTTGACCATGTGATGGCTGCACGGCAGGAGGGGCCATCCATTGTTCAGGATTTTCATGAGAGCATGGCAAAGCGTGGGGGCAAGCAGTATGCGGTTATAGCAGATATCTGCGCCTTTGCGAACACAAATGGCGGATCGCTCTATGTGGGTGCATCCAATAATCAGAAAACAAAACCAGTAGGTGTCAAAAACATAAACGAAGCGATTGACGAACTTCGCACAGAGGTAGCCCGCCATATTACACCCCCTATCGAATTGAAGCTTGATGTGTTACAGACGGAAGGCGTACCCGTCATCCGCGTTCAGATACCGCGCGGCGACGATCCTCCCTACGCTATAGACGATAACAAGATCTATGTGCGGGATGATACGGAAACCGGGCTGGCCGTTCGCGATGAGATCGTTCAGCTTGTGTTACGTGGGGTGAATCGCACAGCACCAGGGGAAATCCCTGATGAAGGAAGCATGGAGCAAGAGGCGGA
>JAHEME010000319.1 GCA_024643825.1 Chloroflexota bacterium
AGAGCTTGATGGTCAGCGCTTCGAGAGCTTCCTCTAGCTGGTACATTTTGCTGGCTCCAAGGATCGGGCTGGTAACTCCCGGTCTGTGTAGCAGCCAGGCCATCGCGATCTGAGTAGGCTTCACGCCGTGCTCGCTGGCAACCGATTCAAGGCAATCGAGAATAGCGAAGTCGTTATCGTTAAAGTACATACTACGAGCAAAGTCATCGCTTTGGGCGCGGGTTGTCTCACCGCTTTTCTCTCTGGTACGGTTGCCCGCCAGGAAGCCACGTGCCAGCGGACTCCACGGAATCAGGCCAACGCCAGTATCGATGCAGTAGGGGATCATCTCGCGTTCTTCTTCGCGGTAGATCAGGTTGTAGTGGTTCTGCATGGAAATGAATGGAGTCCAGCCGTTGGTTTGTGCGACGTGCTGCATCTGCACGAACTGCCATGTCGCCATGCTCGATGCGCCGATATAGCGTGCCTTGCCGGATTTCACCACATCGTGCAAAGCTTCCATTGTCTCTTCGATGGGAGTATGCGGGTCAAAGCGGTGAATCTGGTATAGATCGACGTACTCCATATCCAACCGCCGCAGGGATGCGTCGATCCCATCCATGATGTGCTTGCGGCTCAGACCGCCCTGGTTGGGCTTATCCCCCATCGGGAAGAAGACCTTGGTCGCGATCACGACCTCATCGCGCGGGGCCAATGCTTTGATTGCCCGGCCCAGCACTTCTTCGCTGACACCCATTGAATACGCGTCAGCGGTATCGAAGAAGTTGATTCCGGCTTCCAGCGCGCGCACATAGAAGGAGCGGCTTTGATCTTCATTCAGCACCCAATCCCGCCATTCGGGTGTGCCATAGGTCATGGTTCCGAGGCAGATGCGCGAGACCTGAAGGCCGCTGCGCCCTAAATTCGTATAGTCCATAGGTGTCCTTTCCTGATTCTACAGGGGTTTGAACTGCTCAAATCCCTGCTGGCAGTGATCACAGTAGTAGAGAATGCGGCAGGGGGTTGGCCCCCAGGTATTGTTGATCCGTGTATTGTGTGACCCACAGTAGGGACAGGCTGCCGATTCGACCAACACCAATTCAAAATCACCTGTGTGACGTGGAGGCGGAGCAAGGCCGAAATCCTTGAGTTTGGCCCGTGCTTCCTCTGTAATCCATTCGGTTGTCCACGCTGGGGAGAGGGTGACGGTCACTTTCACATCCGAGAAGCCAGCCTGCTTCAAACGGGTGGCGATGTCTCCCTGCATGGTATGCAGGGCCGGGCAGCCTGTGAAGGTTGGTGTGATGATCACAGTTACCCGCTCATCCTCGCGGGTTACGGAACGTATGATTCCCATCTCAACTAGATTCACGACGGGAATTTCCGGGTCTTTGACATCTTCCAGAACGCGCCAGAGTTCTTTCTCGGTCAGCATCGGCGCTACCACGATCCCTCCGGGTAGAGGCGCACGACTTCCTGAAGATCGTCCAGCAGGGTGGCAAGATGCTTGGTGTGATGGGTGCGCGTGTAGTTCGAGGGAATGGCTTCCGGAATTGCGAGATTGGACTCGGTGAGCCAGGGCCGAATGGCTGCCTCCCACACGGTCTGAACATCCCCAAGGTTCGGGAGTATCCCCACCTCGATCAGGGTGGCATCCCCCGACAGGGGGCGGAATAGCTCCATCACATGAGGCCAGAGCGCATCCAGCGCAGTTTGCATCCGCGAATTGCTTTCTTCTGTGCCGAGGCCGAGCCGCCGCACCCATGTCTGCGTATGCCGCCGGTGGTAAATTTCCTCACGACCAATCCGAATTGCCGCCCCCGCGATTGACTCGTTTTGGCTGTCTGCCAGCTTCGCCAGCATGACTGATTCATAGAGATCAAAGAGGTATTGCCGGAGCATACTGAAGGCCCAATCCCCTTTGGGGAGTTCGAGCAGGGGCGCATGGCGGAACGCGCCTGCGCTGCGACGGTAAACCAGTTCGTCCGGGTAGGACGCTGCATCTTCGCCTAGCAGTTCGGCATGCAGCGCGTACCATACCTGCGCGTGACCGATCTCATCCAGTGCAATGTTGGCGAAGGCGATGTCCTCTTCCAGTATAGGGGCATGCCCGCACCACTCGGAGTCACGATGACCCAGGATCGCCTCGTCGTCGCCCATCGCCAGCAGGCGTGCCGCCAGCGCATCTTTCAGATCATTCTCCATGAGAAGATTGTTCCTTGTCTCGCATCGCTTTGATCTTGCGGAGAGCTTCCTGCGTGCGGTATTGGCCCTCATCGCGGTAGAACTTGGTCTCGGCGATGGCAAACAGGGCGGCGATGTCGTCAGACGTGGATCGTCTGATTGCCTCTTCCGGGGTAACCCACCAAACTGTGACATCCTGATTTGCATAGACTGTCAGGGCAGCGCGCAGCGCATCGCGGGATGACCTGCCTTCAACTGTGCCTGTGTACTCATGGACTCCGCGCGGCCCGTGTTTCTGAAAAACGGCATACTTCTCAATTCGTCCCTCAGGAACCTCAAATTGGGTGAACCAATTCGGGTCGAGCGAGATCTCTTCGCTCGTTGCGCCGAATATGAGGTCGCGGCGAACCACCCACAGGCTGATGCATTCAGGCCGCCGCACAAAGACATCGCGTGCATTGAGCAGGGCTACTTCTGCGTCGGGGGCATGAACGCCACCAGCGTAATGATGGACACGCTCTGGCTTATCCTGTTGAAATACGACGTATTCAGGCCACTGGGTATCAGGCATCGAATGATTCTCCGTCACAAAACCGCGCTGGTCATCTCGTGCTTTTCGGCGTATGCGGCCAGCGCCTCCCGCACCCACTGCCCATCTTCATGAGCGGCACGCCGTGCGCCGAGGCGTTCTTTGTTCATCGGGCCATCCCCCCGAATGACGCGCCAGAACTCATCCCAGTCAATTGGGCCAGTGATCCAGTTCCCCGATTCCGCATCATAGAGCAGGTCAGGGTCAGGAAATTCCAGCCCTAAAGACTGAAGCTCCGGGACCATCTGGTTGATGAACGTTTGACGGAGTTCGTCGTTAGTCTTGGTCTTGATCCCCCAGCGAATCAGCACGGTGCTGTTCGGCGAATCGGTATCTGGCGGGCCGAACATCATCAGGGTAGGCCACCACCAGCGGTTCAGGGCATCCTGCGCCATCGCCTTCTGCTCCGGGGTTCCGATTGCTAATGTGATGATGATGTCCTGCCCCTGGCGCATGTGGAAGTTTTCTTCCGCGCAAATGCGGATCATGGCACGGGAGTATGGGCCATAGGAGGCTTTCGCCAGCATGGTCTGGTTGAGGATGGCCGCGCCGTCTACCAGCCAGCCGATGATGCCCATATCCGCCCAACTCAGCGCCGGGTAGTTGAAGATGTTGGAGTACTTGGCCTTGCCTGTCAGGAGCAGGTCGAGCATCTCTTCCCGCGTGGCTCCGAGCGTTTCCGCTGCATGGTAGAGATACTGCCCATGACCACCTTCGTCCTGTACCTTCGCCAGCAAAATGAGCTTGCGGCGCAGGCTGGGGGCTTTGGTGATGTACGTCCCTTCCGGCAGCATCCCGACGACTTCGCTGTGCGCGTGCTGGGAGATCATGCGGATCAACTGTTTGCGATACTCTTCGGGCATCCAATCCCCTGGCTCGATCTTCTCGCCAGCGGCGATGCGCGCTTCAAATGCAGCCAGTTTCTCTGCATCATCGCGGGGGTCGTCCATCAGGTCAATGGTTGCACCATACATGCGGATAGTTCCCCTCTAGCCCAGGTTAACCCAGACCGCCTTCGTCTGAGTGTAAAGGTCGAACGCATCCTTGCCCATTTCACGGCCAAAGCCGCTGGCCTTGTAGCCGCCGAATGGGACAGCCGCGTCGATGAATCCATAGTTGTTCACCCAGACTGTACCAGCCTTGACCGCGTGAGCAAAGCGATGCGCCTTACCGATGTCCTGCGTCCACACGCCTGCTGCCAGACCATACTGGGTATGGTTGGCGCGGGCGATCAGTTCATCCCAGTCTTCGAAGGCGGTCACCGCCACCACTGGCCCGAAGATCTCTTCCTGTACCAGCTTCATCGAATCCTCGGTGTGGGTAAACACAGTCGGCGGCAGGAAGTACCCGTTCGCCAGATCGCCGCCGACACGCTTTCCCCCGGTGACGATGTGTGCGCCTTCCTGCTTTCCTCTTTCAATGTACCCCATGATACGGTCAAGCTGCTGTTCGGAGACAATCGGCCCCAGGTGAACTTTATCGAAGCCGCTACCTACCCGAATCTTTTGCGCTTCCGCCGCCAGCCCATCCAGTACTTCGTTATAGATGGATTGCTCCACGAACAGCCGCGATCCTGCTACGCATTCCTGCCCGGTTGTGCTGAATACAGCCCATGTCGCGCCCTTGATGGCCTTACTCAGATCGGCATCGGCCAGGATCACGTTGGGGGATTTGCCGCCGAGTTCAAGGCTCACGCGCTTGAGGTTGCTCCCTGCTGCCGCCGCCATGATCTTGCGCCCCACTTCTGTTGATCCCGTGAACGCCACTTTGTCTACATCCGGGTGGGCTGTGAGGGCGGATCCGGCAGGCACGCCATACCCTGTGATGATGTTCACCACGCCGTCTGGCATGCCTGCTTCCATAATCAACTCGCCGATTCGCAGCGCGGTGAGGGAGGTCTCTTCAGCAGGCTTGAGGATACACGTATTCCCGCAGGCCAG
>JAHEME010000320.1 GCA_024643825.1 Chloroflexota bacterium
CTCCGATGGCATCTGCTCCTGCCTCAACCAGGTTGACCACGGAAAGGGTGTGTTGATATGAACCCAGTGCCTCGCGCTGCATGCGGCGTTGAAGCGGATGATCCGGTCGTGTCAGATCAATGAGCTGGATGCTTGTTGGAATCCCCGTGATGCTGCCTACCACAAAGAGGATCACCAGCGAAAGACCAGCAGAGAATAACCCATTCAGCAAAGAGACAGATAGAAGCTGCGCGAGACGGACTGAATCAGTTCCTATCGGGAGCCTGAACGCAAGAAGAACTACGATCCCGGTGAAGGCAGCAAAGATCCCGGCGAGGAAGTAATTATTGAGTCGAGCGCCCCGCTGTAAGCTGCCTGCGGCTACAAGACCAGTCAAGGCGGTAAATGTGGTGACTTCCATCGACCGATTGGCGATGAAACCGACCAATACAGCCAGTATCATGGTTGCCAAAGCCGCGAACTCCAGACCAAGTAGGGCCGTCAGCGCCAGCGCCAATGCCGCCGCCGGGAAGAGATAGGCGGTCACTGTGCGGTCGGGGATCATGATCTGACCAGCGGCAAGAAATAGCAGGAAAAGCACCACCAACACCAGCAGATAACGTGTATGCGCGGGCCAGGTTGGATTAAACATCGCAAGATAGACGCCAAGAATGATGGCGCTTAATAAGCTAACAAGGATAGCACTTCCAACATCCCGCCATGTAAGCTTTTGCGCTGTTAGGCCGAGTGCTTGCAGCGCTTCGATATCTAGTTCATCGATTCGCTCTCCGGCTCGTATCACTACCTGATTCGGTTCGAATGAGTGCCGGATCTCTGGAACAGCGGCTTCTGCTTCCGCGCGCGCTTGATCGGTAGCCTGCTCATTGAGATAGCTGTTGGCAACGATCAAATTGCGGGCCATCGCTACTACGAGAGGGATCAGGTCTTCCGGAAGGTCTGTGCTAACTTTGAGGTCGAGACGGCCTGTTACATCGGTCTCGCGTCCCTCTCGAACCGGGCCGCTCATGGCTTCTTCGATCAGGGTTACAATCTCTGCTTCCACCTGATCAAACTGGCTATCGGGGATGGATAGCAGAGCGTAACGGGTTTCGGAGGGAATGCTGAGGACGGCAATCGTATCCATATACTGATGCCGCAAGTTAGTATCTGCCAGGGAATCGGCTCGCACATCTTTGACGAATTCCATCACCTGCCGCGCGCGCCGAACTTGCTGGCGGCTGGTTCGGGGGTCTGCTGGATCGTAAACATCCTGCACGCCGCTACGTGCTGCCGCGCGTGCCGCTTCGGTTTCGATCTGGCTGATGTACGATACCTGACGGGGAGCGCGAATATCCTCAGTGGCAATGTCTCCTACACCCACATCGAATGGGCTGCGCACCGGGAGGATAGGAAACAACAAAATCAAGGTAGTGCCAGCCACAAATAGCACACCGATTATGGTTAGTTTTATTATCCACCACAACCTCGGTTGCGCAGGTTGCTCTCGATTCATGCGCTCGCCCTAGGAAGGTTCACACCGTGTCCTTACGCAGCTTAATGAGTTAATAGAAGACGGACTACCTCGCTGACCTGCTTCCCATCCGCGCGCCCTTGCAGGCGCTCCATGAGAGGTGACATGACTTTGCCCATATCACGAACTTCTGTCGCACCTACTTCAGCGATTACGGCAGCAGCCGCAGCTTCAACTTCCTCGCGGGTCATCTGGCGCGGTAGATAGACTTCCAGTATGCCCAACTCGATGGTTTCTGCCTCGGCAATATCATTGCGGTTTGCCTGGTTTGCCTGCTCAATTGATTCCTGACGCTGTTTCACCAGCTTCTGGAGCACGCTGACTGCCTCCATGTCATCGAGTATGCTGGTCTCTTCAACGTTCTCAGCAGAAAGCGCAGCATCCACGGCTTGCTGATACGCCGTCAGGTCTGACTCCTCAGAGCCAGTTGGTTTAGTTACATTGTGCTTTTTCAGGGCTTTCTTTGCCAGGTCTTCGCGCTTCCGCTGCTCTGATTCGTTCAGGGACGCCATGACGCCGCGAATAGTCGTCTTGCGGACGACATCGCCACTCTTCATTGCTTCCTTGAGATCGGCTTGCAACTGGTCTCGCAATGCCATTTTTTCTGAACCCTCTCGGTTTCATGATCGGTTCAATTTGTGCCTCTTGACAGTCCTGTAGTATAGCCGTTGAGCCATGAAAATAAAAACGGGCCGCGATCCGGCCCGTCTGTGGGGAATGAGATTTGGCCCCGCTCGTTAAGGCTGAGTTCGGTGCGCTCGCTGCGCGGTGATTAGCGATCCAAGCATGCATACAAAATACAATGGCCCCAGCACTTCGCCGAGAGGAGTAGGAACAGTGGCCAGCATTGCCCCTGTAGCAATGAGCCATAACAGCAGCAATATCCCTTCAATATGAGCAGACTGTACCCTTCGAACCGCTGTAAGCGAACCCATAGTGCAAAGGAAGAATACACTGCCCAGCACCAGTGTCCCAGACTGACTCGCAGTTGCAGCCGTCACCCCAATTGCGACCGCCCACAGCATGAGAACTTTCCACTCTTCGCGCGAAACCATGATCCCGTCCCTCCCATCGCGACTATATCAGGCCATAGACGCCGCTTTACCAATGGTAAGCAGGCGGCTCTCGCTTGTTTCTGAGAATTCCAGTATCTCGATATGCTCGATGGACTCAAGAGTGCGTTTTAGCAGAGGAACATCTGCGCCTCGTTCCTTAATGCTGATGACCGCGTGCTCTGGGTCAGTTGCGTGGAATGTTGTCAGGGAAACAATGTTGCCACCAGCATCTGCAGTCGCTTTCGCTACTGCTGCCAGAATGCCTCTTTTGTGTTCGGCTCGTACATCAAAGCTGGCTCCGACTTCGCCGCCACCCAATATCTCAACGAGGGTGCGGAATATATCGGTCTCGGTAATGATCCCTACGACGAGTTCATCCCGCACGACAGGAAGCGCACCAATGGTGTTCTGAATCATGAATTGGGCAGCATCGGCAATGGCGCAGTCTTCTTCCACTGCAAACGCTGGCGAAGTCATGAACTGTTCGACTTTGAGTTGATCCAGCAGGGTGTAGATTTCGTAAATGCTAAGGGTTGTCGCAGGGGACGGTGATGTGTTTAGAATATCGGTTTGTGTGACGATACCCAATAGACGTCGTTCGTGATCGACGACTGGCAAGCGGCGGATGTGATGCCGACGCATCAGATCGGCCGCATCCCTGTGGGTGGTTGTTAATGAGACGGTAATTGGGTTTGGGGTCATTCGCTGGCTAACACGCACTGGACAATGCCTTTCCCATCACGAGAGCTTTGCTCTGGTTTCTCGTACTACTAGAATCCAAAGATTGAACCCACGATCTATTTGATTCTAGTGTAGGGCTTGAGGCAATGCGGGTACAGTGATGAAAGTCATTCTTTGGTGGGAAGGAATCCCTACCAGCCACACGATCTATGGCAGAGGGGCGAGCTACCCCGGAGGCCATCCCATCCGACGCCCGCCAAGAATATGAAAATGAACGTGAAAGACAGACTGACCTGCGTCTGCGCCGTTATTCACTACCATCCGAAAGCTGTCCCCGACTCCCTCTTTGCGAGCAATCTGGGCTGCACGGTACGCAACTTCGCCGAGCAGCGCACTATCGTCCTCTGTGGCGTCAACGATGCGAGGGATATGCTTACGAGGCACAACCAGGACATGCGTTGATGCCTGTGGGTTAATGTCTCGGAAGGCGACGACGGTTTCATCTTCATATACCTTGTCCGAGGAGATTTCTCCGGCAATGATTTTGCAGAACAGACAGGTCTCATCCATCAAGGTTTCTCCGATGCTTGGTGAGGGTCACGGCTGGCTATCCGGCGGGACGATCAACAGGTTATCAAATGCAATGGATGCAAGGGCAGGGGTGGTATTTTCGCCATCAAAGCCGACGATACCCTGCGCACCCAGCCCTATCTTTCCCCGTGTAAAGTCTGAGTCATGCCATGTATCGACAATGGTTCCGCCGAGACAGGCGAGGTCTGTTCCTGTTGTGTCCCAAATGGGCAATATGGCAGGATCATCAGAGACGCACAGCTTCAGCGGAATGCTGTTTACCTCGAATTGGAAGGAATCTCCAATTGCGCGGATGCGAATATGGTTGCTGGCGTCTCCTACATTGATTGCATTAGAGCGATTCCAGTCGCTGATCTGAATAGGTTGATTGCCCCTGGCTTTACTTACACTGTAGAAGCCATCGCTGGAGATATCGAAGCGGTTATAGTTGCCATGATCCTGTAATCGAAACAGGACGATGATGCCGTTATCATCCGGCCCGCCGACTTTTGTGACATCAACATCGAGGACAAAGTTGTCAAAGGTGTAATTCATGGCAAGCCATGTACCTGTATCCGTCAACGCATTCACATCAACGAGCAAATGGCCTTCCGTGATTTGCGCAGAGATGGTTCCATCATCGAATGATGGCTCCCAGTCAGCAGCGACATCTGCCCCTGCAAAATCTGTTTGGTACAGCACCCCCGATCCATTTCCGGTTTCGCCCGGAGGAGGTGGGGGTAGGGTAGCTTGCGTCTCGAAGATCGAACTAATTCGTCCCTGGAAGACCCATGCCAGCCCTGCGGCAATCACCAGAACGGGGATCAGCACAAAGAGCCACCAGGGGATTCGCCG
>JAHEME010000321.1 GCA_024643825.1 Chloroflexota bacterium
ACACCCACCCAGACGCCCACCCCGACGGCTACCAAGACCAGCACGCCAACGCCCACCGCCACCAAGACGAGCACGCCAACGGCAACCCCCTAGCTCCTCGGAGGTAGGGGGCCGCCCCCTCATTGGATGACTCAGACTCAGGATACCCTCGAAGGCAGCGTCGAACGGATCACCTACTACAGCCCCGAAGACGGCTACTCCGTGATCCGCCTTGCGCCCTCATCGCAGCTTGGCTTCTGGAGTGGGCGCGACGACGAAGGCCTGGTCACCGTCGTCGGCAATCTCCCCGATCTCCAACCCGGCGAGAGCGTCCGCCTCGAAGGGTCGTGGCAGACTCACAGTAGCTACGGTCGCCAGTTCAAGGCCCAGAATGTCGAACGTGTGGCCCCCGCTACAGTTGAGGGCATCCGCCGCTACCTCGGTTCCGGCCTGATCAAAGGCATCGGTCCCGGAATCGCCGGGCGCATCGTCGATCAGTTTGGCCTCGAAACGATGGACATCCTCGATCACGATCCCGAACGCTTATTCCAGGTCGAAGGAGTCGGTCCGCACCGCGTCAAATTGATCACCCGCGCATGGATCGAGCAGCAGGCCATCAAAGATGTGATGGTGTTCCTTCAGGGGCACGGAATTTCCACATCGTTGGCGGTCAAGATTTACGCGACCTACGGTGATGACTCGATCCGCCAGGTCGAAGCCGATCCCTACCGCCTCGCGCGCGACATCTCCGGGGTGGGCTTCAAGACCGCCGATAAGATTGCCCGTGATTTGGGCCTCTCCTTGGAGCACCCTGCCCGCCTCGAAGCGGGTGTCGTCTACGCGCTCAACCAGTCCCTCGATGAGGGGCACGTCTTTCTCCCCGAAGACACTCTCACCGAGACCGCCGCCGAACTCCTCGAAACCTCACCCGAACTGGTGGGGGCGGCCATTGAACAGGCCGCCGCAAACCGTCTGGTGATGCTCGACCGGCTGCCCCCGTCGCAGTCCGAAAACGTGGGCCGTGCGGTGTATCTCCCGCCCTACTATCATTCCGAAGTGGGAGCCGCCCGCAGCCTCCGTAAAATCGCCGAGAACCCCGCCTCTCACCTCGAAGCCTTACGCTCCGAGTCGATCCCTTCGCTGATTGCCACCGTTGCCGCCGCCTCCAACGTCGAGCTTTCCGAGAAGCAGCAGGCCGCGATTCACGAGGCGCTTGCCCACAAGGTCAGCATTCTGACCGGGGGGCCGGGAACGGGCAAAACGACCGCCCTCCGTGCCCTCATCGATGCGCTGCGCCGCAATGCTTACACCTTTGCGCTGGCATCTCCTACGGGGCGGGCCGCCAAGCGTCTCAGCGAAGCGACGGGCCAGCCTGCCCGCACCATTCACCGCATGCTGGGATTTTCCCCCGCACAGGGCTTCACCCAGAATGAGGAGAACCCCCTCCCCGTCGATATGGTCATCGTCGATGAAGCCTCGATGCTCGACGAGATTCTCGCCTATGCGCTGTTTCGTGCCATCGATCCCCGGTCGCACCTGCTGCTGGTCGGCGATGTCGATCAGCTTCCCAGCGTGGGTGCGGGCGATGTGCTGCGCGACCTGATCGCCTCCGGGAGCTTCCCCGTGACGCGGCTGGATGTGATCTTCCGGCAGGCCGAGGACAGCACCATCATCGGCAACGCCCATCGCGTCAACCGGGGCGTCATGCCGATCTTCCCCGATTCATCCGACGATTTCTTCCTGTTCAACGTCGGCGATGAACCCGAACGCGCGGCAGAGATGCTCGTCGATATCGTCCAGAACCGCCTGCCGCGCCGCTTCGACTTCGATCCGCTGGACGAGGTGCAGGTCATCGCCCCGATGTACCGGGGTGCAGCGGGCGTTTCCGCGCTCAACAACAAACTTCAGGCGGCGCTCAATCCGCCGGGCCGCCCCGCCGAACGCATCCTCGGAGGCCGTCTCTACCGGGTGGGCGATAAAGTGCTCCAGACCAGCAACAACTACGATAAAGAAGTCTTCAACGGGGATGTCGGTCGCATTCGCTCGCTCGACCTCACCCAGCAGCGCATGGAAGTCGTCTTCGATGGCCGGATCGTCGCCTACGATTGGACGGAGGCCCCCGACCTGATGCACGCCTATGCCATCAGCGTACATCGTTCCCAGGGCAGCGAGTACCCCGTGGTGGTCATGCCCCTCGTCGCCCAGCACTATATGCTGCTGCAACGCAATCTGCTGTACACCGCCATCACCCGCGCCAGGGAGATTGTCGTGCTGGTCGGTTCCCATAAGGCGATTGCGATGGCCGTCAAGAACGATACCGTCTCCAAACGCTACACGGCCCTCGCTGAGCGTCTGCGCGGGGAACTGTAGCGGCGTATGGCTGATGGCAAAGGCGAAAGGCAAAAGCAAAGGCATTTCACCGCAGAGTGCGCAGAGAGTCGCTGAGAAAAGCAAACGGCGAAAGGCATTCACCGCAAAGTCGCAAAGTACGCAAAGGAAAGCAAAAGGCAAAAGCGGGAACCACAGAGGGTGTTTGGCTGTGGGACAGCCAAACCGACGGTTTCGCGGAGCGAAACACGGCACAGAGTACACAGAGTTTCTTTGAAAAGACTCGGCACTCGGTAGTAGGCGAGATTGGCAACTGTGCGTTGCTACCTCACCCCTCCCGACCCCGGCAGGGGTCTCCTTCCCCTCTCCGTACCGGAGAAGGGAAAAGACAACAAACGTTGGCGATTCTGTGTGGTTCATACTTCGACCATGCCGAGGGTGAGGCGCGGGGTGGCGGTGAGACGCCATGCCAGCGCAAGGGCGATGACGGTATCGTCGTGGACACCGTTGGGAGCCTCGTAGATGCTGTAGCCCCCGGATTTACGCTCGCGGTGGGTGAAGGCTTCCAGTTCGGCCATGAGCACCGGATCGGGGAGCAGGCGCAGTTCGCGATTTTCGATAGCGGCGGACAGCATCTCGATCAGGTTGGGCTTATTGTGCGGCGTGGTTGTGAACGACTGGATGGGCAAGCCCTGATTCCATAAGGCTTCGATATTGGGTTCGCCCATGGCGTTGGCTTCTGCAAGAATGCTGGTGACGTTCCAGCGCTTCGCCAGTGCTGCGATGCGATTGCGCTGGGTTCCCCAGTTTTCCTCGTTGAAACGATCCACGCAGGCTACTGAGCGTTCGGTTGAGTCGATGACGACCAATGCAGTGAAATCCTGATAGCGCCCGAAGTCAACGCCCATGACGTAGGTGTGACCCAGCTGCGGCCCACCGCGATAGGCGGCGGTGGCAGCTTCCTTGATGTCGCGGAAGACCACGCCAGAGCCTTCGATGAACTCTGCCAGGTACTCTTCCCGAAACTGACGCTGCGGAGTGATTGCCAGTGCATCTTCGATTTCCTGCTCGCGGATGTGCGGATTGTGATCGGTGGGAAAGTTCCACGTAGCCCAATCTTCGTTCAACGGATCGAGCGCATGCTGATACAGGTGATAGAACCAATTGCGCCCGGCAGGGGTGGAGATGATGAGCGCACTGCCTTCACGGTCGGAGAGCGCCGGACGGATGCAGGCTGTCCAGATATCTGCGGGCATGAAGGCGGCTTCATCCAGCACGACGAAGTCGATGCCGACCCCGCGCAGGCCGACGGGCCTATCGGCGGTTTTGACGGTGAGAAAGCCCCCGGAGGGCAACTCAATGTGGTGATGATTTTCAGTTTTTCGGTCCCACGCGAATGCGAATTTGCGGGTGAAGGTTCGCCAGGGGTGGAGGGCATCGGAATACGTGGGCGCAACCCACCAGACACGGCGGCCGTTCAGGGCGTGATGAACGGCTGCCGCCATCCCAAGAGTGGTTTTACCCCAGCGCCGGCCACAAGCAAGCACTTTGAAACGTGCGGGATGCCGAGCGATGTCGCGCTGGACACGCCGTAACCTGGGTATGATTCGGGATGCTGGACGGACTTCTATGATCTTGCCTCCTGGCTCCCCTTGCACCGCGTGACGTGGAATTGGACATCACAGAACACGCGAGAACGCGGGGAGCAGCCGGGCGGCGCTACTCGCCGCCTAGGAATGAGTCGGTGACTTATTCAGTCTTCCGCTATGTGCCATTCTGGGCGGCTGGCGGCGAACGCCCTGCCAATTAGATTTCGTGCGATTCTTTACAGAACGCACGTTCTAATAAGCGTAGCAGGAATTTGAGGCGTTGTCTATTGATCATTTGATCAATCCATCGCGGATATAAATTTAGGTTCAAAATGGCGATTTAATAATCATCGAAACGAGAAATTTAGTTGGAGAATGGTTGGGAAAAGCGGGGAAAAGGCTGTCAGCTTTCAGCCGTCAGCAAAAAGCGTAAAGGCAGACGGTTCTGATCCGTTGTTGCGTCATGGTCTTTGACATTGTTCAACTACTGCCCTACATTTGAGTAATGATGGTCGACTCTTGTCAGCCTTTGGTGCTTGAAATCCGGAGAGAGCCTTAATGGATCTTGTTCTTCATAACTTGCGTTTGCAGGAGCTGATCAGAATTGTTCAGGCAAATAAGCAGTTCTTTGAGGATTTTGTAGTCTTTCTCAAATCCGAAGGTTATTCATCTGTGATTGAGTTCATACAGGAACCTTCTGATGACAAGGCAGCGAAAACATTGTCAAGCTACCTAAATCGACCAAGTGAAGTAGAACTGTATGATGGATT
>JAHEME010000322.1 GCA_024643825.1 Chloroflexota bacterium
GCTGTGGCGCATGTTCGCCGCCTTGATCGATCCCGCGCTGGCACAGGAGGATCGCTACGCAACCAACAGCCTGCGGATTGCGCACTATGACGACCTGCGCCGCCACGAGGTTCTGGCGATACTGCACGCGGCGCGCATCCCCGCCGGGCGCATGCGCCACATCGACGAACTGGCGCAGGACGAGAACCTCGCTGCACGCGATATGCTGATTACCCTCCCCTTTGAAGACGGGTCGCACGTCCTCGTGCCGGGTTCGCCGCTGCACCTGCGCGGCATGGATCGGCCCACGTACCGCCGCGCGGGGATCACAACAACAAAAACGGGGCAGCCGATTGGCTGCCCCGCAATTATGATTACGAGCGTACGATCCTACCAGCCGCCAAACCCGGCGTGATCGGGGGATAGGTACTGAACCCCGTGATCACCTGCACAGGCATCATTGGTGACTTCCTGCGTGACGGCGAACTGACTCCAGATCACCGGGCCGATCTCCGTGCCATCGTCGGCATACCACACGCCACCCACAAGCGTCGCATCGGCAGGAGCCGCAACGATCTTGGTGAAATACGTCCATGTGCAGACTTCGCCATCATCGCCTGCGTACTCGCCGGACATGTGGTTGGTCAGCCACGCGCCGGAGCCGATGTAGCTGTCGAAGCCAAAGTGCCGATCCAGCAGGCCATCGCCATTGCAGTCCTGGTTGGAAAGCCAGGCATCATTCCACTTCATGCTCAGATGATCCTCTGCGTAGGGCTGGCACCAGGCTGCATCACGGTAGGAATCGCAGTAATACCCGTTGAACATATTGCCCTGATAGTTGTACCCCCACTGGTCATAGCCTGTGGTGATCAGACTGGAATCTGAAGCGTACAGCGTACCATCCTGAATGCTGGCGCAGGCACTGTTCTTCGCCAGCGCCGGGCCTGACGCCGCCAGCGTAAGTGCGAACATCGCGGCAATCAGCAGACCAAAAACGAGAAACTTTCTGTACATAACCCACCCTCCTTATAGGGGTTGGCACAGGCGAACCAGACTGTGCGCAGGAAGAATCCGGGCTGCAATGAAAGTCTGTAGTGTTGATCCCGGCTCCAAACGAGGAAACCCACATCTTAATAGGATAGGTTTATACGATACGACATGTCAAGTGAGGAATGTCATATTCTGTTACGGAGTGGAATGGGGGACAATAGAGAGAAGATGCTCAATGACCAGTGAGGTATATCCCATACGATCAGCGTCTCATCCGCTGATGCGCCGATCAGCGCGAGAATCGGTAGAAGCGAACAGAGGAGGAGAATCCGCAGTCGCCTGCGGGAGAATCGTGAAGAGGCACGCCAGTCAGGGAGGCAACCCTGATCATTCCTCAGGCTGCTTCACCGATGTTATCGAGCCAGGCTCTCCAACAAGATCACCGAAGCGAGCGCGGCGAGCATCACGACCCCTTGCAGCGCCAGTGTCAGGAGCGTTTGTTTCGGCGCGCGTGGCAGCCACTTGATCGCAAAGAATCCAATCAGCGGAACCTGGGCAATCATCAGCAGTTGAAAGAGATGTGCCGCAGTTCCCTCATCTGCCTGGCGAACATTGCCGAACAGCGCCACATACACGAACGGCATCGCCAGCGCGATCAGCGCCATCACCAGCGGAATCAACGCTTCGGGCTTTCGCAGTAGAGAGGTATCTGTATCCATTGCGACTCCTTGCAGAACGGCTCAGTGCACGATGCTTTCACTGAGTCTAAATAGAGTCCCCCTGCAAATCAAGCCCCTCGTGCCTGGCATAATCAGTCGAGGAACTTCACCCAGGGGAAGAGGTTGAACACCGGCTCGAAGCCGAGAGCGCGATAGAACTCCAACCCGGAGCCAACCCACACCACTTCCACCCTCGGATGCCGGGCCGCCACCCGGCGAATGCTCTCCATGACGACGGCCCTCCCCAGACCCCGGCGGCGATAATCCGGGTCGGTGGCGACAGGTTCGACGTAGGCCACCCGGTTCTGAGGAACCACCCACATCCCGCAGTAGGAAGCATAGTTTCCATCGGGGTCAACTGCCACGAGGGTCAGATCGTGGCGAAAGTTGGGGGCGCTCATCACTCGGCGGCGGCCTGGGAGTTCCTCATCCGGCGGCGAGCCGAGATGGTTGAATCCCCGCCACAGCACCCGGTTCACCTGCCGTAGATCGACTCCATCCGCCAGGCAGTGAAGACGGTAGCCATCGGGGAGAGTCGGCGGTGGGATGGGGTGATCCAGTAGGATGCGGCAGTACTCCTCGCGGAAGTCATCCCAGCGTTCGTAGCCGTTTTCTGATGCCAGCGCGGTGAGTTCGGTATCCCACTCGTGGATCATCAGGGCGCGGATCGTACGCCCCGTGCTGGCGGACGTGCCCTGAAAGTGCTCTTCGGCATAGGCGAACATCTGCGGCTTGATACGCTCGTATCCCGGCCTGATCTGGAAGAAGGCATCCACCAATCGATCCTCCATGTTCACCACACCGACGATCCGCCCGTTCTCCTCAAATACGCCGATCTTGCTCAGGTCGACCTCATCGATATTTGGGTGGTGGTGCATGTACTCCCAGCGCGGCTGAATCCAGTTCAGCGGGATGTGATCCGCCGGGCAGGTCTCGATCAGAAATTCATTGACGCAATCATAGTCTCTGGCGTGGTCATAAGGTCTGAGAGTAATCGCGGCTGCCATAGGAACTTTCCTCCTGATGATCCTCATCCTCAGCGTATCGCATCTTTCGCCTGTTCCCTAGTGAAATCTATCCTATTGCGTGCAGATGCCTGACAATCCTCCCATGTAATCCCCAGAAAACTGGGGTGCGCAAGATTTAGAAATCCATCCTATAATGATGCAGTCGGGCATTCCAATTTGAACCGTGCTTCTCATCAGGATACCGCCATGACTACCCTTCTACGTCGTTCGCTCATCCTCCCTGTGATGGTGCTGCTCGCAGCGTGCAGTGCGCTGAGTCCGCAACCCACCCCCACCCCGGAGCCTACTAGCGATGAAGTCAGCCCGCCCCTGACCGAGACAGCCAGCGCGGAAGCCGCCGCCACCGAGGTCGCTGCCGCCTCGACGGAAACGGCTACCGCCCAGCACGCGCTGGATCAGCAAGCCACCAACAGCGTGATCACCGCGACGGCTGGCGTGCGCCGAACCGCCACCGCCTCGATCCGGGCGACGGGCACACCCGCGACGCAGGCGCTGCTGGATGCGTATCAGGCAGTGCTGGATACTGGCACTGAGAATTCGATCATCGCCTTGAGCCAGGCGATGCAGGCCGCGCCCCCGGTGTTTGGCCCGGAGGATGGATCGATCCCTCACGACGCAAACAATGATTATGTCGAGGTCTTCTGGCCGGATGTACGGACGCGGAACTTCGCCCTGCGGGTGGAGTTCGTCGTCCCTTACGCTAAAGAGACTGGCGATTGGGATTTAGGCGTCTTCTTCCGGGAACTTGAGGGCAACGACTCGTACCGCATTGCGATTGCCTCCACTGGCTACTGGGAACTGGATGACTGGAATGGCGGGATCAACCGCTTTGCGATTGATCAGGATGGCTTCCTCACCATCTCAACGGCGAAAGACGTACGCAATCGGGTGCTGGTGGTTGTCTTCAACGAGCGCGGTGTACTGATCCTCAACAATACCCTGATCTCCCGCCTCGATGTTTCGCGGCGCAATGTGCGCGGCACGCTGGAGATCGCCACCGGGATGTACGAGGGCGACGAAGTCCCTGGCAAGGAAACCGCCTTCGAGGGTCTGACGATCTGGCAGTTGCCAGAGGAGTAGGCTCGCCCCTCCATCTCACATACCCCTCATCCCGAACGGGGTGAGGGCGTCTATCAAAACGGAGGCATCCACTCGCTGGCGTCGAACTCCTCGCGCGTCATGCCGAACACCAGCACGTCATGATATTCGCCGCCCGTGTAGATCATGCTGCGCAGGCGGCCTTCGAGCGTGAAGCCCAGCGCCTCGTGAAGCTGGATCGATCCCTCGTTGAAGGCGTAGACCTCCGCCGTCACCTTCTGGTAGCGACGTTCCTGAAAGTAGTAGCGCAGCACCAGCCCAATGGCTTCCGATCCGTAGCCGCGCCGCTGGTGCAGCGGCAGGATCGCCACCCCGTACATGAACGTCCCAAAGCGGCGGTGGCAGGTGTGGGTGTGGATCGTGCCTACGAACTCGCCGTCTAACAATTCGATGGCAAAGCGGAACTCGTCATTCTCCGCCCGGTTTTTGGATTCCTGCTCCGTCCAGCGGCGCATCCCCTCCCGCGAGGCCGGGAACCCGATCTCCCCGCCCAGGCGGTCGGTTCGATTATCCAGCGACCACTCGTGATGCGCTTCCCAGTCGTCTTCCTCGACGGCGCGCAGCCGCACGCGCTTGCCTGCAAAGATGCTCGACATGCTGCTCGTTGCTCCTGGTGATCAGCTTTATAGGCCCCTGCGTCATTCCGTATTCCGCAGCCTGCTTACCCGCTTGACTCTTCGCCGCGCCCGTGAGTCGCCGCGCGTCGGATCATAATCCGTGCCTACGATGCTGGTGCGCCGTTCGATGGTGGGCGGTCGCTTTCGCGAGATCGACATCAGCAGCCCCACCCCCGTCATCACCACCACCAGACTCGACCCCCCGTAGCT
>JAHEME010000323.1 GCA_024643825.1 Chloroflexota bacterium
CGATTGACGAGCTCCCGCAGCTCATCGAGAAGCACCAGGTTGAAGAGGTCATCATCGCCATGTCGGAAGGGACTTCGCGCTCGGAGATGGTAAAGGTCGTCAGTAAATGTCAGCGCGGGAGTGTCCAGATTCGCATCTTCCCGGATGTGTTTGAACTGGTGACCACAGGCGTGAGCATCGATGACCTTGGCGGCATTCCGCTGCTTAATGTGCGCGATATTCAGCTTCGTGGTTGGAAGTTAAGCCTCAAGCGCGGATTGGACGTCCTGGGCGCGGCGGTGGGGTTGATCTTGCTCTCTCCGATATTGATGCTGTTCGCGCTGATGATCCGGCTTGAGTCGGCGGGGCCTGTATTCTTCTGTCAGGAGCGCATGGGTCTGGATGGGCGGCCCTTCCTGATGGTCAAGTTCCGTACCATGCGACCGGATGCAGAGTCAACAGGGCCGGGCTGGACGGTAAAGAACGATCCCCGCCGAACGAAACTCGGCGTTTGGCTGCGCTCGAAGAACATCGATGAACTGCCTCAATTGATCAATGTGCTGCTCGGCGATATGAGCCTGGTAGGGCCGCGCCCGGAGCAATCGATCTACGTGCAGCAGTTCCGGCAGGCGATCCCTCGCTATATGGAACGTCACCGCGAGAAGGCGGGCATGACGGGCTGGGCACAGGTCAATGGGCTGCGCGGGGATACCTCGATCACCGAGCGCACCAAGTATGACCTGTGGTACGTGGAGAACTGGTCGCTGTGGCTGGATATCAAGATCATCGTGCGGACGATTATGCAGACTGTGATGGGCGCGCCTTCGCACAACGCGTATTAGGTCATACCGTCCAAATTATTCGCCTCTGCTTCTCTGCCACGCAGTGACGAATTCCTCCGGGGTAAGGGGCATGTTGGTTAGCTTCAGGGATCGCGCCAGCCGCACCAATTGCGGTGGGTCTACCTCCGCCTCCGCTAACGTATCTGATTGAGCCAGTACCTCGCGCGCGGGGCCATCTACCAGCACGCGACCGCTTGCCATGACCATCACTCGAGGGAAGTGCTCGGCGCAGAAATCAAGGTCGTGTGTGATGGTGATGACGGTGCGACCCTCTTGGCGCAGGCTATCCACGATTCCGCCAATCCGCGCTACGGAGGGAGCATCTTGCCCGGTGGTCGGCTCGTCGAGGATGACAATCGGCGTTTGCATCGCAAGCGTTGCTGCGAGGGCCAATAGACGTCGCTGTGAAAGCGGCAAGTCATACGGGTGCTGATCGGCTGCGTCCGCCAGCCCGACCCGTTCCAATGCTTCGTGTACGGATGCCAGGATATCCTCCGATGAGAAGCCGAGATTTTTAGGGCCGAAAGCGACTTCTGCGCGGACGGTTCGTTCAAATAGCTGCTCATCGGGATTCTGGAACGCATAGCCGACTCGCCGAGCGAGGGTCGCAACGCTGTGTTCGCGGGTATCCCATTCGCCGACGAGCACACGACCGGATGTTGGTTTCAGCAATCCGTTGAACTGCCGCACAAGGGTGGTCTTGCCTGCACCATTCTCTCCCACAATGGCAACTGCCTCGCCGGGACTGACGCTCAACGTTACTCCCTGAATGGCTTCCACCCCGCCTGGATAGGTGAAGCGAATATCCTCAACCGCGATGCTCAGGCCGTCAATCATGAGACGGCTCCTCGAAGAATCGCTGCGTGTCTTTCAGTGTGACAGGCAGGGCGCGGTCTTGCGGGATCAATCCGCGCCGCTGCGCCAGCCTTGCTGCCTGGGTGTAGCGCGTCGCTCCGACTCCAACTTCCTGTATATGGGGGTCAACCAGCACTTCGAGGGGGTTTCCGTCGGCGAGTATCTTTGCATCAACCATCGCAATGACTCGTGTAGCGAAGGACGCGATCCACTCCAACTTATGCTCCACCAGAACCACCGTCGTCATGCCCGTCTGCGTAAGCGAGTGCAGGGCGGCAAAGACATCGCGCGTCCCAACCGGGTCAAGCTGGGAGGTTGGCTCATCCAGGATGAGCACGTCGGGGCGCATGGCGATCACCGAGGCAATCGCCAGCCGCTGCTGCTGCCCGCCGGAGAGAGCGAACGGCGAACGCTCCTCGAACCCTTGCAGGCCGACCAGAGCGAGCGTCTCCTCAACGCGCGGCACGATCTGATCACGCGGGATGCCCAGATTCTCCAGCCCGAAGGCAACTTCTTCCAGCACCGTGAAGCGTGCCCCTGTGATCTGATTGAAGGGATTCTGCACCACCATCCCTACTGACCCCGCGAGTTCTCCCAGAGTCGTGTCTGCGATGATCTTCCCCGCGACCTCGACAGTGCCCTTCAGGGAGCCGCAATAGAAGTGGGGAATGAACCCCGCCAGCGCATAGCACAGGCTGGATTTCCCCGCCCCGTTTGGGCCAACGATGCCGACGAACTCGCCGCGCTGTACCTCAAGGGAGATATCGTTGAGCACGAGCCGGGAATAGCCCGGATATTTGTAGGAGAGGTTGTGTACTGAAATCATGCGGACACATCCAGGGGTTGTGCTTTTCGCATTGATTGCGCGGTAATAAAGAGTGTCGCTGCCAGCAGCGCCACAAAGCCAAACGCGATCTGCAATGAGGTTGCCTGCGCGATCAAGCCGATGATCGGCGGCCCTGCCAGAAACCCCGAATAACCAATCGTAGCGACGCTGGCGATTCCTGTACCGGAGGGAATTCCGGGCATGTTGCCCGCCGCGCTGAAGGCCAGCGGAATCACGGTCGATAGTCCGATGCCCACCAGCGCAAAGCCAAGGAGCGTCACCGGGATCGCGGGGATCAGGGCTGCCGCCGCCAGCCCGATAGCCGCGATCAGCCCGCCGAATCGTACCAGTGTGGAAGGGGCAATGCGCGCGGTTAGCGCATCGCCGCTGGCGCGCCCGACGGTCATCATGATGCTGAAGGCGGCATAGCCCAGCCCGGCTACGCCAGAGGCAGCCATCACGATGCTGGTCATGTAGACAGTGCTCCAATCTGCCATCGCGCCTTCTGCCAGCGCCGCCGCAAAAGCAACCGCCCCCAGCGGCCACAGCGCAGGTAGGGGGAGGGTGATTGCTGGCCCATCCGTCTTGCCTTCGCCCTCAATATTCGAGAGCAGATGACGAATTGCCGGGAGGGTGATGGCAATCAGAATCGCAGACACAATCAGAAAATGAGTCAGCACCCCGATTCCCAGCCCCGCCATCGCACTGCCCATTAATGCACCCACGCCGCCGCCAACGCTAAAGATAGCATGGAACGATGTCATGATCGGTCGCCCGTAGCGTCGTTCGATTTCGATGGCCTGCGCGTTCTTGGCGACATCACTGACGCTGATCGATGCGCCAAACAGGAACAGACTGATCCATAGGATCAGCGGGGTAGGGGCCAGCGCCAGCAGGGGCAGCATTCCAACAAACAGCAGCGATCCGCCTGCGGTGATTCGTTTGCTGCCATACCGCGCGATCAGCCCGCTTGCCAGCAGCAACGCAGTCACAACCCCTGCGGCGATGCCCATCAGCACCAGTCCCAGTCCTCGCTCGGAGAGGCCCAGCGCCATCTGGCGGTCGGGGATGCGCGTGGCCCAGTTTGCGAACATAGCCCCGTCAATGAAGAAGAATGCCGAGGTGGCGATGCGCGCCCGTTTCCATTCGGGGAGAAGCTTTTGAGTCTGTTGTGCCAACCGATTTTTGCCTTCCTGTCTTGTCTCTGTAGAACTCATCTCAGGACGCTGACCAGACGTGCTACCGTCAATGCGACTGTCAACCCTAGCAGCATCCAGCGGAATGCTCGCTGAAACGTCGAGTCAGGCAGATCAACCAGGCTCGTCTTTTCGCCCTGCCTGCTGAATGCCCGCGCTTCCAGCGCAATGGCCCGTTCTTCGATATCTACGATGCTGCCCAGCACCAGCGGAATCGCCAGCGGGAGCAGGCCGCGAATTCTGCGGAGGAGGCTGCCTTCGGTCTCCAGTCCGCGCGACCGCTGCGCATCGAGGATGGTGTTTGCCTTTGCCTGAAAACGCGGCACGATCTGCATGGTGGTCAGGACGATGTAGGCGATCTGGTCGGGCAGACCCTTCTGCACCAGCGCGAGCATCAGCGCATCGGGGCGGGTGGTCATTGCCAGCAGCAGGAAGCTGCTGACAATGAGCAGAATACGCCCACTCATCGCTGCTGCGAACGCCAGTCCCTCCGCTTTCAGCGAGAGGGGGCCGAGGCTCACCACGGGAGTTCCTCCCGTCCAGAACAACCCCTGTATCAGGAAGAGCGAGAGCGCAAATGGGAAGACAAAGCGGAAGACTGCGCGCAGCAGCAAGCCCGCTACTCGTCTCCATGCGGCGAGGGGGAGGAGCAGCCCCGCGAACAACGCATAGGTTCCAAGCGTCCAGGGGATCAGCAGGGCGGCGATCAGCACGAATCCGGCTATTGTGAGCCGGGTCAGGGGGTGAACAGGATGCAGGCCGCTTTCGCGGCCCGCATATAGGCTGAAGGGAATTGTCATTGGCTCAGGCGGTTACTCCATCACCGAGTCATCTGCTTCGCCCAGAGCTTCTTCTGCCCGTGGGAAGCGCATCAGGAATCGCTTGGGCAGTGCCTTGATGATCA
>JAHEME010000324.1:0-3089 GCA_024643825.1 Chloroflexota bacterium
CGCGATTGGCATCCGGTTCTGCGAACTGCCCATTACGCCGGAGAAGATCCTCCGGGCATTGCAGGAACAGGGTCTCGGTGCCCACAAGACGATCACCGTTTAGCGATTCGGACTGGCGTACTGGCTCTCGGAGAGATCAATGAACCAGACAGTCGAGACAATCACCAATACACACATTCTGGCTCAGGACTTTGAATACACTGCGCCGGCTTCCCTGGAGGAAGCGGTGGGAATCCTGGCTGCACACGAGGGCCGCGCCCGGATTCTGGCTGGCGGCACCGATCTGCTGGTGCAGATGAAAATCGAACGCCAGCAGCCTAGCCTGCTAGTAGATATCCGCCGCATCCCCGGCCTGAAGGAAATCTGTGAGGGTGGGGACGGCCTGCGCATCGGCGCGCTGGTCACGCACTGGCAGTTGGAGCGTTCGGCGCTGCTCTGGGAACGTTATACCGCGCTGGCGGAAGCCGCCACGTTCATCGGCGGGGTGCAGATCCGCGCGATGGGCACGGTGGGCGGCAATCTGGGCAATGCCTCCCCCGCCGCCGATACGATACCACCGTTCTTGGTGATGGATGCCAGCCTGCGTCTGGTAGGGCCGGACGGCGAGCGCGTTGTCCCCATGACTGAGTTCTTTGTCGGGCCGGGACAATCCGTGAGAGCGCCGGACGAGATTATTACTGAGGTACTGGCTCCGCCTCCCGACCCGGATACGGGCAGCGGCTTCACCCGGCTCAGCCGCGTGGCATCGGATCTGGCGAAGGTCAGCGTGGCGGCTCTCATCACCCGCGACGGGGACAAGGCAGCAAGGGTGCGTATCGCGCTCGGATCTGTCTACAAGACTCCCCTGCGGGTATGGAAAGCAGAGCAGGCACTGGTCGGGGAGCCGTTCAGCGAGCAGCTCGCCGAATACACTGGCGAGGTAGCATCCAGAGAGATCGCGCCTATTACCGATCTCCGCTCTACCGAAACGTATCGCCGGTCAACCAGCAAAGTGCTCGTCCGAGATGCCCTGATGCTGGCCTGGTCTCGTTCGTTTGCAGAAGGGATGTAGTCGTGGAAAAGCACCGAGTTACCTTCACCATCAACGGTCAGCCCCGTGAGCTGTGGGTGTGGCCGAATCAACTGCTGCTCAATGTGCTGCGCGACAAACTGGAGCTGACAGGGACCAAGTACGGCTGCGGAATCGGCGAGTGCGGCCTTTGCACCGTTCACATCGATGGTCAGCCCTATATGTCGTGCCTCGAACTCGCCATCGCTATCGATGGGCGCGAGGTAGAAACCATCGAGGGGATCGCAGAGCCAGATGGCACGCTGCACCCGCTGCAGGAAGCATTTCTGGATCATGCAGCCGTGCAGTGCGGGTATTGCACGCCGGGTCTCATCATGACAGCCAAGGCGTTACTCGATGAAAACCCGACTCCTGCCGAGGAGGAAGTGCGGGACTGGATGCGTGGCACGTTATGCCGCTGTACCGGCTATGCCGGAGTCGTCCGGGCCGTGCTGGGGGCTGCAGAATCCATGCAAAAAGAGTACGTCCACAGCAACGGCAAGAGACATGACGGGCTGGACGAATAGCCTTCTTCAAACAGATCAGGCAGTGTCAGGATGGGCGGCACTGCCAAAGCACATAAGGGATGCACATGATGTCGCCTGAATTCAATCTTGTCTTGCCTGAGTCGCTGCCGGAGGCGCTGGCCGCGCTGGCTGATCACGCACCGGACGTAGCTCCCTGGGCCGGGGGAACCAATCTGCAGGTGGACCTGCGCGGGGGGAGTTATCGAGTCGGGACGGTGGTGGGCCTCGACCGCGTAGCCGGATTAGACGAGATCCGCCGGGAGAACGGGAGCGTTCATCTCGGTGCGCGTGTCACGCTGGCCGACGTGCTGCGAGAGCCGCTGCTGAAGGAAGCCGGGCCGTCGCTGGTCGAGTCGGCGTGGCATTTTGCGGGAGCGCCCATCCGCAATCTGGCGACCGTCGCTGGCAACGTGGCGTATGGCTCCCCTGCCGGGGATGCCGTGCCGCCGCTGATGGCGCTGGGGGCAGAAGTGGTGCTCGAAAGCAAAGGCGGCACACGAGCAGTGCCGATGGAAGGGTTCTTCATGCACGTCCGCAAGACGGTGCGACAACCGGATGAACTTATCACCGCGCTGCGTTGGCCTGTACCACCCACACACAGCGCGGAAGCCTTCTATAAGCTGGGTCTGCGCAAAGGGGATGCGATCTCGGTGGTGTGTGTGGCCGTGCAGTTGGTGCGCGGCGAGGATGGCGGCTGCAGCCAGGCGCGTATTGCGCTCGGCGCGGTGGCCCCGATAGTCATCCGTGCCCACGAAGCGGAGATCAAGCTGGTAGGGGAAGCGCTGACCCCCTCGCTGATCGGAGAAGCTGCCCGCGAGGCAGCGGAAGAGTGCAGTCCTATTGGCGATATTCGCGGATCAGCCGCCTACCGCCGAAGGATGGTAGAGGTACTGGTGAGTCGAACCGTAACCCAGGCATGGAACGAACTTGTCGGTGTTTGAGAAGGAGGAACCTTACTCGTGGAACCCAGGACAATTACGCTGACGGTGAATGGGCGCAGGCAGGCGACATCTCTCATGCCCAATACCACGCTACTGGATGCACTCCGGTCGCTTGGTCACTTCGATGTAAAGAATGGCTGTGAAAAAGGGGACTGTGGAGCCTGTGCGGTATTGCTGGATGGCAAAACGGTGAATAGCTGCCTGGTACTGGCGTGGCAGGCCGAAGGGCACGTGATCACGACGGTGGCCGGGCTGGGAACTTCCGAAAACCCCCACCCCGTCCAGCGTGCGTTTGTGAAATCCGGCGGGATTCAGTGTGGGTACTGCACGCCGGGGATGATCATCTCTGCCGTATCGCTCCTGCGCGAGAATCCAGACCCAAGTAAGGATGACATCCGCCATGCCCTGGGCGGCAACCTGTGCCGCTGCACTGGCTATACGCGCATCTTCACGGCGGTTCAGACAGCGGCTGCGGAAATGGCGAGGGAGTAGGCCATGAGCGACACAACTGCCGAAAAGCCAGGCGCACTGCCTGAGCTTCGCATCGTCGGGAAGCCCATTGAGCGCATTGAC
>JAHEME010000324.1:3099-4584 GCA_024643825.1 Chloroflexota bacterium
GCGCCGGAGTACCCCATGCCCGCATCAAGCGGATCGATGTCAGCAAAGCGCGTGCGCTTCCAGGCGTTGTCTGCGTGCTGACAGGCACGGATCTCAAAGCGGGCGACATCGTCACCGATCTGCCAGGTCAGACCGGGCAGAAGCGGCTGCAAACGGATCAGCCTGTGCTGGCGACGGAGCGCGTGCGCTTCGAAGGGGAGCCGATTGCTCTGATCGCCGCCGAGACTCGAGAGATCGCGGAGCAGGCCACCGAGCTTATCGACGTTGAATTTGAACTGCTGCCGGTCGTCGGTGATCTCCACGCAGCCCTGGAACCAGACGCGCCGGAGATCCAGCCCGTCAAGAACGTGGTCAGCGAATATCGCGCCGTCCGGGGTGATATTGCCCAAGGCTTCCAGAAGGCAGACCTGATTGTCGAGAATACCTATTATGTCCCCTTTATCGACCAGGCGTACCTTGAGCCAGAAGTAGGGCTGGCTTGGGTCGATGAAAACGATGTGATCAACATTCGCGTCAGCACCCAGGTGGTCGAGCACTTCCGCAGTATCGCGGCGGCGGTGGGCGTTCCTCAGAACAAGGTTCGCGTCATGGGGGCAATGGTGGGGGGCGGCTTCGGCGGCAAGGAGGACATCACCGTCGAGGTACACCTCGCGCTGCTTGCCAGAGCTACAGGCAGACCGGTTCGCCTTGCCTACACGCGTGAAGACTCGCTTGTGGCAAGCAGCAAGCGGCATCCTTTCTGGATGTCGTACCGCACTGGCGTCACCCAGAGCGGGCGAATCGTGGCGCAAGACATCAAGCTCATTTCCGATGCAGGGGCGTACGTTTATCTCAGCCCATACGTCTTACTGTATGCCACCGCGACGGCCTGCGGCCCCTACCGGACGCCGAATGCCCGCATCGAGTCTAAGTCAGTCGCCACCAATAATACATACACCAGCGCCATGCGCGGCTTCGGCACGCCCCAGGTTTGCTTTGCGCTGGAATCCCAGATGAACGAGATCGCTGAACGTATCGGCATCGACCCACTGGAACTCCGCCGCAGGAATTATCTGACTACCGGAGAGCAGTCGGGCATCGGGCAGACCGTCGAGAGCGCGGTGTGGCTTGAAGAATGCGCGACACGTGCCTGGGAAGGCCTGGGGGATCGCACGCCCGATCAGGATCACATCCGGATCGGGCGTGGTCTGGCAACCTATATGCAAAGCTACGGGCGCATTACGTGGATGCACGATACGTCTGAAGCGTGGGTGGGCGTCGAATTGGATGGCAGCGTGGTCGTTCGCTCCGGTGTGCCGGATATCGGCGGCGGGCAAATCTCCTCGTTGTGCCAGATCGCTGCCGAGGTGCTGGGCGTGCCATTGGAGCAGGTGCGGATCTATCACACCGACTCGGCGGTGACCCCCCTGAGCGGGACAACCACAGCCACCCGCCAGCTCTATATGTCCGGCAATGCCGTGCTGACTGCCTCTACCGAAGTGCGCC
>JAHEME010000325.1 GCA_024643825.1 Chloroflexota bacterium
CCTACAGTATTGCCGGGGAAAAAATGCCCTGGCTGACAACCCATCTCACCGCACCTATGATTTTGCTGGGTGGCTGGGTTCTGGGACGCAGCATTGATCGAATCGAATGGAAGCTACTCACTCAGGACAACGCATGGGTTGTGCTTCTTTTACTCCCTATCATCGCTGTATCCGTACTGCGTACCGCTGGCCCTGTCTGCAATCTAGTGGCTCTTCCAGAACCGTCTGGCCTGGTGGCTGTGGGGGATGCGGCTCCGGCAATTTCGTGGAGAGGAGCATTTCTCGGCGCGCTACGCCTACCCTGCAATACAGTGATTCCTCAACAGTATCAGAATAGCATTCTGGGCACACCAAGCCTTACTGACCTTTATGCTACCTATGCATGGCTCGCAGGAGCGATTGTTCTGGCCCTGGTACTGATTGCTATCTTCCGTTTTGGGCGCAATCTCCGTACTGCCCAGATCACGCGTCTTGTTGGGTTAGGTGCTGTAGCGTGGCTCGTATTCTTAACTGCCCGTTCAGCCTGGCTAGCATCCTACATTAATTATGACGAAGCTACGGAATTTCTGGTTTATGCGCACTCAGCAGGCGCTGTAAAAGAGGTCATGAATCAGATCGACGAGATATCGCTCAAGACTACAGACGGGTACGGTCTTCGCGTAGCTTATGACAACCGCGTCTCCTGGCCCTTCTCATGGTATCTACGCAACTACTACAATGCAATCTATTATGGCGATCAGCCCTCACGGGGACTCATCGGCGATGCCCCGGTTGTACTAGCGGGGCCTGATAATTGGACAAAAGTAGAACCGCTACTCGGAGACCGCTATTACCAATTCGAGTACATTCGCATGTGGTGGCCCATGCAGGATTACTTCAACCTGACCTCCTCAGAATTCAAGACCTTCTTTACTGATGCTGACCTGCAACGTGGAATCTGGGATATTTTCACTCGGCGGGATTACACAGCCTACGCGAAGGCGGTAGGTCGCTACCGTACCACAGCCCCGAACTTCGAACTGAGTGAGTGGCCTGTCGCAGAACGTATGCGATTCTACGTTCGCAAAGATGTATTTGCGCAAGTCTGGGATTATGGCGTTGCAGCCAGCGAGATCGCATCTGCTACCGATCCCTATGCCGCTAGCCAGCGGCAACTCACCCCAGCACGTACGTTCGGAGATGGTATTCTTTCACAACCGCACGGACTCACTGTGGGGCAGGATGGGAATATCTATGTCGCAGATAGTGGCAATCACAGAATTGCAGTCTTCAGCCCGACTGGTGAGTTGATCGCAACCCTCGGTAGCTATGGCCTCGCCCCACAACCAAATGTCCTTAATGAACCGTGGGACGTCGCAACCGCAGCGGATGGGACAACATATATCGCAGATACATGGAACAACCGGATCGTGAAATATTCAGCCCAAGGTGAATACGTAAGCAACTGGGGCTTCCAGGGGCCAAATCAGAACGACCCGCTGGGTTTCTGGGGCCCACGCGGGATCGCAGTTGATGCCAATGGATCTATTTACCTGTCCGATACCGGGAATAAGCGGATTCAAGTGTTCTCGTCAGATGAGTTCTTCCAGCAGCAGATCGCGACTGGGGGTGGTCTTGACGGTCAGGTTGATGAACCCGTAGGTGTAGCTATCGGACCAGATGGACTACTCTATGTGGCTGACACCTGGAATCAGCGGGTTGATGTATTCACGGCCAGCGGCCAGTTTGTACGGCAGTGGTATGTCGATGCGTGGTATGGGCAGACCAACGAGCGCCCCTTTATTGCAGTGAATGCGGATGGTCACGTGTTCATCAGCGATCCTGATGCCTATCGAGTAATAGCCTTCGACTCAACTGGTCGCTACTTATACAGTTTTGGGGACTACACCACGATTGGTCTTGCAGGAGGACTTGCCATTGGCCCGAATGGGCACTTATATCTGAGCGATACAGCGAACGGTGCAGTCCAAGAGTACGATCTCAGCAGCGTCGATGCACCTTAAACAGTGGACTCGATCACGCTCAAAAAGAGGATTCAGGTACTCCATCTAGCGTTATTGTGCCGCGACCAGGTCATCTGCCAAGGCGCGAAGTTTGCCTAGATTTCCGCGCGGAGTCGTGATCAGGGCAACACACCCTGTGCCCATGATCCAGCGGCGACCATGAGTTCGAGCGAAAGCATCTCGAGCCTGATCCAAGAAGACTTCCGGATCATCCGCATGAAGGACATTACGATCGATGCCACCGCTCGCAGCTCCCTTGATGCGCTTAAGACCTGCTTCCAACGGTGGCGGGGACTCGCGATCATGCCAGTTCACTACCTGTACCGGGTAGTCTGCCACCAAATTAAACATGCCATGACCGCCATGAAGGTGCAGTACATTCAGCCAGAGGTCTTTGACAGACTCCAATATTTGCAAGTCATATGGGCGTCCAAAAACCTGGTATTCTGCCTCGCTTAGATCGAGGTAATTTGCGTACTGCACCGCATAGAAGATCCCTGCTATCCCGTACTCAGATGCCTCTTGAATGAATCGCACAGTCGTATCAGCAATCGTTTGCAAAGCGTGATGAATCTGGCCTGCATTCTGCCGCATATGAAGCAGCAAAGTTTCGCGACCGGATAAGTTTTTCATCTGGGCTAGCGGACTAAATATCGTTTGAATATAGGGAGTTTTGCTACCAAATTCAGCCTGGAGCAACGCAAGACACTGTAACTGCTTGCCAAGGTGTCCGGCAGTAGGATCGAGGACTTTCAGGGTCAGCCAGTCTTCAGGACCGCGTACTACTCGTTTGCTATATTCCCTCGTACCTTCGATGTTTCCGACCCACTGATCTTCAGCACCCCAATCCCGCAGGCAAAAACTGCTGGCCGGGGTAACCTTCACAAAGTCCCAGTCATACTCTTTTTGGAAGGTAATATGGGCAGCTGCCTGGTCATCAGGACGTTGATCATCTCCAGGCCAGTGACGCCAGAGCGCGACAGGCACACGATCAACAGGCAAGCCATGCACAGCGGCCTCTAAGCGTTCGCGCTTGTTCATGAACGATCTTGCTCAGGTTGATGGATTAAAAGCGACGCAAATAAACGTTCACTTGCTCCTGAACAACAACCATGTAGCTACGATCGTCACTCTGACTTACCAGTTCAAGTGTATGCTCAAAAACACGACGAGCATCCGCCATTTGATCGGCGCTAAACAAGGCTACTCCGAGACCATACTGCGCATCAATTGCATCTTGATCGACTTCTAGCGCCTGCTTGAATTGCTGTACCGCCTGTTTATGCTCTCCTGCCCTCTCGTAACTCCAGGCAAGATTTGTCAGAACCTTCACATCGTTGGGATTCTGGCGAGCCAATTCGTGATAGTGATCGATTGCCTTCTGATATTCAGCAACATTGGTCTGTTCCATAAACTAGCTACTCCTGGCGGCTGCGCGCTCAAAACATCAGGCAGCGAAGTGACGCAATTATACTTCGCCAGCGGATCACATCCAAATCTATTTTGTCCCTAAACTCAGAGCCGGTCTGCATCTCGCATGGCATTTGACCTCAGGAGGAAGACAAACACCCTTTGTACCGTCCTTGCCCGGCGGCATCAAATAGAAACAGCTTGCACGTAACACTATGGGGCCCAGGGACGCTTGCCAGTCAACCTCTCAGAAGTTGACCGCGGTTCCGTATCGAGGATACGCAAAGCCTGTTCCAGAAGTCCGGCCTGAGAGTCACGCCCGGCTTTCTTTGCCTTTTCATATTGACCTGCGAGTACACTTAGTCCATCCTCAAGTTGGGCATCATCGCTTGACCGGGTAATCAAATCGACAGCTCCCTGTACTGTCTCTGGCTTGTGCCCCATGTGGGCTACGCCAGAAATAACCGAGACCAGTGCCTTCGTTCGAGACGGCTCATCCATTCTATCGATTAATGTCAGTGGTTCAATCGCCTGCAATGATCCCGCCGCAGGATCGATTAGCGCGGCGACCAGAGTCTTAGCAGCAAGTTGGGGCAGCATGTCCCCCCAGACCAGCAGATCATCTTCCCGCTGGCGCGTCACCATAGCCGTATAAAAGTACTCACGAAACTCGGCTTTCAAGAAACCATGCGGATCGATCCCCGCCTCCAGCATGTCCGGGAGAACCTCAAGCATGGCAACAGTCGCCTCAGAATCGGGATCAGTCGCTAGAATATCAATAAGCTGCATCATTAGATGCTGATCATACCGATCCGCATGCGTGATCACACTCCGAAGAATCGTCATGACTGTTGGGCTGCGTTGATACACACTACGCCGAGCGAGTGCCGAAAGCGCCCCCTGATGTACGTCTGAAGACTGCTCCGGGTTCAGAAGCAGATTCGTCAGGGCTGGTGTATCCAGACTGTCATAAGATGTATTCTGATCCATATTGAACCGCTATCCATGTTGAAATGAGGCCAAAATCACAACTGCATCGTAGCATGCGACTGCGATACGAGCAACCGCGAACAACTTCGGACAGTTTGAGTTTATCCGCGCAGTTAGGGCTTATAGACGAACATAATGTCATCAAACAAGACT
>JAHEME010000326.1 GCA_024643825.1 Chloroflexota bacterium
TATCTGACAGAATCCAAGCGAATTCAATCTCTCCATAGTTTACTCTCAGGCATACTGGCAGCGTCTGACCCACCCATCACTACGGAAATGTACCCCCATGACCACTCTCCCACCCGGCGCACGCATTCACTGTCTGGGCATTGGCGGCTTCGGCATCAACCCGATTGCCCGCATGATGCACCAGCTTGGCTATACCGTCTCTGGTTGTGATAGCAACGAGTCGGCGCTGATCGCGCCCCTGCGCGAGATGGGAATCCCGGTGGAGATCGGGCACGATGCCGCCCACCTCGACACCTACGCCCCCGATGCGCTGGTGATCTCGTCTGCCGTCCCCCCGGAGAACGCCGAAGTGCAGGCCGCGCACGCGCGCGGCATCCCCGTGTACAAACGGGCCGACATCCTCGGCGAATTGATGGCGGATAAGATCGGGATCGCCGTCGCCGGGACGCATGGCAAGACCACCACCACGTCGATGATCGCGCATGTGCTGGCCCAGTGTGGGCTTGATCCGACGTTCATTATCGGTGGCGTCTCGCGCGATTTGGGGACCAACGCCCGCGCCGGGTCGGGGGATGCGTTCGTGATCGAGGCCGATGAGTATGACCGGATGTTCCTGGGGTTGAAGCCGAAGATCACCGTGCTGACTTCGATGGAGATGGATCACCCGGATATGTTCGCCGATATGGACTCGGTGCGCGATCTGTTCGCAGAGTTCGTCGATCTGCTGCCGCCGGATGGATTGCTGATCGCTTGCTATGACGATGTGGAAGTGCGGCGGCTGATCCTGAATCACTGGAAGGACGAGCGCCCAGTGCTGCTGTACGGCATCGACATGTCCGCCGAGTGGAGCGTGATCTTCCCGGAGCCGAATGAGCAGGGCGGCAGCGATTTCATTGTGACCTACCGCGAGCTTCAACCGGATGGCAGTCATATCATCGGCAGCCAGACGACCTCACTCTTACTGCCCGGTCAGCATAACATCCTCAATGGGCTGGCGGCGCTGGCAGTCGCGGCGCAGTTGGGCGTTCCATTGGAACAATCGGCGGCGGCGCTGGCAACCTTCAGCGGGACGGGTCGCCGCTTCGAGGTCAAAGGAACGGCGCGCGGCGTGACGGTGATCGATGATTACGCCCATCACCCGACGGCCATCCGCGCCACGCTGCAAGCGGCGCGCGCACGCTATGGCGATGCGCCGATCTGGGCTGTGTGGCAGCCGCACACGTTCAGCCGCACCAAAACCCTCCTCAATGAATTCGCGGCAGCATTTGATGATGCCGATCACGTGATCGTCACCGACATCTACCGCTCGCGCGATGTGGAAGATTTCGGCATCACGCCGGAGAGTGTGATCAGCCTCATGCCGGGTGACGTGGATGCGCGCCACATCAGCGGGCTGGATGCGGCGACGGCATTCCTCGCTGAGCAGGTTGAGGACGGCGACGTGGTGATCGTGATGAGCGCGGGAGATGCCACGAAGATCGGCGGGGATTTGCTGGAAAGACTCTCTACTTAGTCGTCGAAGCTATCATAACGATACTCGTAACTGCTGCAATTCAAGGTGTTATTAGATGTAGTCGTCTCTTGTATTCAACGCTCGGAGAGTTGCTATGTTTGACGGGGCCAGGCAGGTCATTCGCTGGGGCAATCCGGGATCGCTATTCTTCATCTTTCTTTCGATGTTCTTTGGGGTTGAGTATGTCGTCCGAGGGTCTGACGCTGCCAGTGACCCCCTCTTTCACCTCTTCGCGGACATTCTCAAGACGGATACTCCCGCGCTGCTCCTTGCGATTGTGGTTGCTCTGGGCATTCCCATCGGATACGTGATTACGCAGTATTACCACTGGGCGCAGTGGCGGCTGCGCTGGTGGCACGAGCGCCCCCTCGATAGAGGTCGCATGGTTCTATACAACCTCAAACTCTCAAAGGTGGTTCCGTTCTGGAGACCATCGGAGGACGAACTAGCGGAGAAATTCTTTGTAAAAGACAAAGATGATCGGTACAAATTTAGAGAACGATGGCGGCGAGTCATCGGTAAGGCCGCGCCAGCAGATCGGACTGCCGGAGGGCACCAGCCCTCCCAATCTAGATTTGGTGCGTGGCTTGAACTTCTTCCCATGTTCCGAACCGAGGAACTGACCGACAATCTGCGCCACAACTGGAATCTGGCGGAATCGCTCTGGTATCATGCGATCACCTACAAGGGCCAGGGTGGCAAGGAGGATCGCCAGTACTTCGAGACGTATGCGACCAACATCTCCGATATTTTTCACTCCCTTGGGGCCGCACGGGTTGCTCTGAACTTCGCCACATTCCTCTATCTGTGCGCTATGCTGGGCCGGGTCGATAAGCCTGACATTCTATTCCATCCAGATCGATGGCCCTGGTGGCTGGCATGGATTGGGAAGGTTTTTCCAGGGGTGTTTACACGCTGGGGGGTGTGGTCACGACCTGATCTGCCCTGGTTTGTAGCCCTCGGAATCTGTTCAATCACCCTTAGTCTTGTGTTTATACCCAGTTTTTGGATCTTGCGGGCAAACCACCGAGCTGCACGTATTCGGTTGGTTAGCCACAAACGCGAATACCTTGTCTCGTTCTTTCATGAGGTCGATCCTGATTCGATCATTTACCCGCCTCTTTCTAGCACTTCCAGCAACGCATCCAGTAGGGGCCCGACAACGCCCTGAAGTTTGCTGGGCAGCGATTCGTGCGCGGGTTGGTTATAGAGCAACCGGGTGATCCGTCGTCATCTCAATCTACTCTCCACCCGCAAACGCCACCCCGAACATGCGGTTCAGCTTTTCAATGGTGGGCTGATCCCGCCCTGGGAACACAGCGATGATCCGCTATCGGTCGCCTCGCACCCTGAACTCAAACACATCCGGGCGGGAATAGTGTCCACTGGTATCGAGCGTCATCTTCTCGCGAGGGATGGCGCTGAGATCGATCTCGGCTGTGAGGATGGTCTCCTCGCCGAATACCGGGCCAGCCACGATGCTGCCATCCGGGCCGAAGATGGCGCTGCCTCCGTTGAGGATCAGGCGATCCGGGTCGACGGCGAGGTCGGCGGGGATTGCCAACTCGGAGGGGAGATCGCGCGCGGGCATAATCAGCCCGGCAGCCAGCACGTAGCAGCGGCCCTCGAAGGCATAATGGCGGCTGGCGATCTGGTGCATCTCTTTAACGCTCGGCCACACCGCCACGTGAATATCCTCTCCCGCATCATGCAGCGCCTGCCGGGGGAGGGGCATCCAGTGTTCCCAGCATACGAGCGCGCTCACCCGTCCCGCCGAAGTGGTGACGGATCGCAGGCCGCGCCCATCTCCCTGACCCCACACGAGTCGCTCGGTATAGGTGGGCATCAGCTTGCGGTGATGGTTCGCCAGCGCGCCATCGGAGTCAAAGGTGAGCAGGGTATTGTAGATCGTGCCGTGCGCCGTTCGCTCGTTGACGCCCATCACGATCACCATGTGATGCGTCTTCGCCAGCTTGCCCAGCGCATCGACTTCCGGGCCGGGCACAGTGATGCTGTTCTCGAACAGGCGGCCAAAGACCTGCTTGGCAGGGGGATGATCCCACAGCGCGGCATCGGGGCAGTAATCGAACCACGCCGGGTAACCGGGCAGCCACGTCTCGCCGAAGGCGGCGATGTGTCTGCCGTGAGCGGCGATCTGCGCGCCCTGCGCGGCGGCTTGCTCGATCAGTGTGGCGGCTTTTTCCATGCTGGCTTGCAGATCAAGGTAAACCGGTGCAGCCTGAATAATGCTGGCGGTGATGGTTGTTGAGGTCATGAATTCTCCCTGGCGGCCCGACGTGATCGGGTTATAGATTACTTACACTTCTACTCCCAGTTTCGGCTGCCGATAAAGGCACGATGCGTATTCCATCCACGAGGGCGCTGACCCCGGCGCGCACCATGCGGTCGGGCTTGAGCGATTCAGGATCGACTACCCACAGGAGGTTCATGCCTTCAAACAGCGCGATGATGGCGATGGCGATGTCATCCGGGTTTATGGAGCGAAACTCGCCAGAGTCGATCCCCCGCTGGATCAGGCTCACCAGCAGCGTTCGATACTCGTGGTAGTAGCCCCTCAGAAATTCACGCACGGACTCTTTGCGCCCCGCTACCGCGTAGAACTCGAAGCCGATGGAGAGGAAATCCGACATCTCATTCATATCGGTGACGACCGTATCGGCGATGTTCAACAGCGTGCTGGCTGCCGACTCGCCGGAGTTCAGAATAGTCTGCATGTTTTCAAATTCGTGGGCGAAGAAGGCTTCCAGCATGGCAGAGATGATCTCGTCTTTGCTCTTGAAGTATAGATAGAGCGTACCTTTGCTCACCCCTGCGTGCTCGGCGATGTCGTCCATGCGTGACTCATGGAAGCCGCGCTGCGCGAATACGGTCATAGCCGCTTGGAGGATTTGCTCGGTACGCTCAATACTCACATCCGGGCGTGGAGACATGGGTGATCATCTCTCTACAGGTTCAAAGGCGACCAGCGGGAAGGCCGCCACCGCGAACGATACGAGATCAGATGATGCCACGATTTCGCGGG
>JAHEME010000327.1 GCA_024643825.1 Chloroflexota bacterium
AGCACTCCAACGCTGTCGCCTTCGGCCTCGTAGAGACCTATAAGCTGGCAGACTATCCGGCAACCGAGCAGGTTCTGAACACAGGCGAGCCGTCCTATTATGATCGTCTCGATCCCCACGGCGATGGCGCAGAGAAGAATCTCATGTTGCAGCGTGGTTTCTATTCGCTCATCATGCTGCCCCTGCGCTCTGGGGATCAGATTGTTGGCCTCGTAGAAATTGCCCGCACCGTCCCATGCCATGACCCTCCCACGATGATTAAGCATGCAGCCAACTTACTGGCGGCTGCCGCTGATCGCGTGCCGCCCACTCTCCGCGATGATCCGCATGACGAGCAGAGCGTTCTGCTGGCCCTGGCCAGGGAAGTCGTCCATTCCGGCATTGGTTCGTGGTGTGCCATCTCCTCCTGGTTGCGCGACGCGCCGGTGGTGCAGACGTGTGCCGATTACAGTGAAATGCTGTGGGAGTCTGAGATGGGGCCTACCTACAATCTCGGCGAAGAATCGGCAGCCCGGCAGGTCGTTGAGCAGGGGGAGACGGTCATTCTTCGCCTGGGTGATCCCGGTTTGAGCAAGACCGATGCCGCACGCTTGAAGGTTTGGGGCTGGCAGATGGTCATTCTCATGCCAATCCTGATCAAGGGAGATGTGATCGGGATGTTGGAATTAGGACACAAGACTCAGGATCAGATGATCACCGAACCAAATCAGCAATTGTGGCGTGTGGTCGTCGATCAGGCGGCAGTCGCGTTAGAGAACGCGCGCTTGTTCACCCAGAGCCAGGAGCGCAATCAGCAGCTTGCCCTGCTGAATGAAATCACCCGCATCGGCACGGAAGTCCTTAAGGTGGGTGAACTGCTCCAGACCCTCGTCGAAAGTGCGCAGGCCATCATTGGAGGGACGGAAAGTTACATCACACTCTGGGACGAGCAGCACCAGCTTGTGATTCCAGCCGCAGCCTACGGGGCGGAGCGAGACACCTTCCCTGAATTACCGCCCTTTCCTGTGTCGGATCGAACGCTCACACGGGCTGTGCTTGAATCCGGGAAGCCCGTTGCCATTTCAAATGTGTCCAATCATCCTGCTTTGGACCCGAAAATTGCGGTAGTGCATCCATCCCAATCTCTCCTGGGTTTGCCCATGATTGTCGATGGCGGCTGGCTGGGCGCTGTCCTGATTGGGTTCACGCATCCTCACCACTTCACGGATGACGAAATCCAGTGGGCGATGCAGGCGGTCGAGTTGATTGGGCTGGCGATTGCCAAAGCGCAGGCGTACGAAGAGATGGAGCACCGCATTGAACTCCGCACCGCGGAGCTTACCACTGCCAACGAGCGCATGCAGGTGCTCTCCAGGATTCGAGATGAATTTGTCTCCAACGTCTCCCATGAACTTCGCACCCCGATCACCAGCATCAAGCTGCACCATCACCTGATGAACCTGCGCCCGGAAAACTCCGAGGTGTACATGGAGCGCCTGATCCGCGAGACAGCCCGGCTGGAACACATCGTCAGTGACCTGCTGCGTCTGTCGGAACTGGATCGCGGGAATCTTGATCTGATCCTGATCCCGACAGACATTCAGGGGATAGCACAGAATCTGATCACGGATCGGACGCTGCTGGCGGAGAATCAGGGGTTGAAGCTCAGGTACGCGTCATCCGGGAAACTCCCGCCAGTGGCTGTTGACTCCAAGCTGATCGGTCAGTGCGTGAGCATCCTGCTGACAAATGCGATCTCCTACACTCCGTCCGGTGGTAAGATCGAGGTGCGCACTAGCCAGCAGTCGCACGATGGCAGCGACTGGGTGGTGATCAGTGTCAGTGATACAGGGCCGGGAATCTCTCCAGAAGATCAGGCGCAGTTGTTCACGCGGTTCTTCCGAGGGCAGACCGGGCGCACCTCTGATGCGCCGGGAACCGGGCTGGGGTTGGCGATAGCGCAGGAGATTGTTCACCGCCATCACGGGCGCATCGAAGCGATCAGCGAAGGCGTAGAGGGCAAAGGTTCCACCTTCAGCATCTGGCTGCCAGTGAGCCAGCCGAAGGACGGAAAGAGCGCGGGGTAACGCGGCTGGCTGCGCTGGCCCCGAAGGACGAGGAGCGAAGCGCATGAAGACCACCACGATTCTGCACGAGTACGAGCGCCGCCTGAATCTGCGGCTGGCGCGCGGCGAGATCACCGAGGCCACCCGTGATACGTATATCAACGATGCCAGCCGCATCTTTGAAGTCCTGCTGCGCCATATTCCCCCGCCAGCCATTCAGGGGTTTATGGAGTCAGAGGGCTATCGCGGCGAATACACCCACATCATCGGCTCGCTGAATACCATCGCGCGCGAACACGGGCATCTGATCTTCCCACAGGTTCCGCTGCCCACCGATCCCACACCGAACGCCCCCACCAGCCCGCCGGACGATCTGGAGATGCCGTAGTGTCACGAGGCGCAGACCGATTCCTTCGTTAGCTGGAAGGTGGCGTCGTCTTTTTCGGAGGTGATGGCTTCTTGGGGGAACTCTTCGCAGGTGGCTTTTTGCCATCAGGCTTGGCCGTGCTGCTGGGAGCCTTCTTGCCGTCCGCAACTCTGGGGGCAGGGGAGTCCGTAGCGGTCGCTACGGGATCATCGTTCACCGGGGCAGGCTGACTCTCCGCGCGAGGTTCGGGCGTCTCGTCAGGAGCAGACGGTGGCAGCGTTGGCGCGAGAGGCAGCGTGAACGAGAAGACACTGCCGCTTTCCGCCTCGGTATTGGCCTCACACCAGATGCGCCCCCGGTGTGACTGGATCGCCATCGTGCAGAAGGCCAATCCCAACCCGGCGCTGGCCCGGCGTCCCTTCTGTCCGGGAACCTGCGTGTAGCGGTCAAAGATTGTATCCCGATACTGGGCAGGCACGCCCGGCCCGGTATCCAGCACATCCACCCGGATCACCGCGTCCGGCTTCCCCATGAGCTTGTGCGCTTCGTCGCCACGAATCACCGCCGCGCGTGTGCTGACCAGTGTCCCCGGCGGCGAATATTTGAGCGCGTTATCCACCAGATTAATGATCACGCGCCCAATCATATCCCGATCCACATTCACCATCGGCAGGTTGTCCGGCCCTTCCACCTTGATCACGGCATCCATCTCCTGAGCCAGCGGCATGAGTTCCTGCACCGCGTCTTCAAGGATCGATTTCACGTCTTCGGCTGCCGGGTCAAGGACGAACTCACCACGCTCCAACCGCGAGAGGTCGAGCAGATTGTTCACCAGATTCAGCAGCTTCTTCACCGCCCGCCCGCTGACCTGGGTGGCTTGCTCGATGATCGGGTTTTCCTTCGGCCCTACTTCGCCGATCAGCCGCATACTGCCCATCACAGCCTGAAGCGGGGAACGCAGGTCATGTACGATCATGTTGGTCAGGTCTTCGCGCGCCTGTTCCAGTTCTTTCTGGCGTGTCACATCCCGGAAGATCAGCAGCAGCCCGATGAAGCTGCCTTCCTCATCATGAACACGCGCCACACTGCGCTCCACGAAACGCTGACGCTGCCCATTGTTGGTCTTCGTCACATACAGATCGGAGTCCAGACGCTTGTCCGGTTTGCGGATCGCGCTTTCGAGCAGGCTGCTCAGTTCACCTACCTTGTATCCCAACCCTTCGCCCAGCGCCGTCAGCGGGTCAGCCAGGAACTGGTCAGGAGATCGAGGGGTCGCATCATCGCGCGCAAAGTCCCAGAATTCACTCATGCGCGAATTCGTCATCACAATGCGTGATTTCGCATCGATCATCAACAGGCCGTCGTTGCTGGCGTCGAGGATTGCATGCAGCCGGTCGCGTACCACCTGCGCGCGCTTGTAAAGCTGTGCGTTGCGGATCGCCACCGCCGCCTGCACCGCCAGTTGATTCACGAAGGTTACGTCTTCCTGCGAGAAGGCGTTGAGCACTTCACTTTCCAGCGCAATCGCCCCGATCACTTTCTCTTCCAGAATGACGGGGACGCTCAATTGCGAGCGCGGCCCCGTTGGGGCCACATCATCCTGAGATACCAGCACCGTTTCCCCGGCTACCAGCACGGGCGATTCGACCAGTTCCTCCGCCACATGATGCGGCATTCGCATACTTTGCACCGGGTCAAAGCCGCGCCACGCGACCATGTTCAGACCGCTGGGGTCCTGTGTTTGATCGTCGGTTCCGGTGAGCACCAGCACGCCCCGATTCGCGCTCAACCCCTCCATCGCCGAGTCGATGATCAGCCCGAACACGGTTTCCAGATTCAGTGTCGAGGTCAGCCGCTGGTTAATATCCGCCATGTGGACGATCTGCTCAACGCGGCGGGCCAACTGAATATCGATGCGCTGATAAATGCGCGCATTCACCACCGCTAACGCTGCCTGATTCGCGAACGTTTCCAGTAGTTCGGTCTCGCTGGGGCCGAAGTCGTGCGCCGTGTTGTAATACACAGCCAGCATTCCGATAGGCTGTTTTTGCGCCCGCAGCGGCAGGTACGCATACGACGCGAAGTTCTCCCGTTCGGCGAGCAGCACCGTCAGCGGCGAGGGGGTATACGCCTCATCGCGC
>JAHEME010000328.1:0-2504 GCA_024643825.1 Chloroflexota bacterium
GGGGCAACAGTTCTCGGCATTGACCCCGGATTTCGGAGTGGATGCAAGGTTGCGGTGGTCGATGCGACTGGCAAGCTGGGTGACTACAGCACAATCTATCCACATCCACCTCAGAGTGATTTCAGCCGGTCGCTGGAAACGTTGCACAAGATGATCGTCCAGCATCCGGTGACGTTGATCGCGATTGGGAATGGGACCGCAAGCCGTGAGACGGAGGAGTTTGTCGTACAGTTTATCTCGCAGGTATCGTCCGAATCCCTACACTATATGATCGTCAGTGAAGCAGGGGCATCTGTTTATTCTGCCAGCCCGCTGGCCCGCGCGGAGCTTCCCGAACTTGACGTAAGCATTCGTGGGGCGGTTAGCATCGCAAGGCGTGCACAGGACCCACTTGCTGAACTGGTTAAGATTGACCCACGCAGCATCGGCGTAGGGATGTACCAGCATGATGTCAATCAGCACCAATTGAGCGATGCTCTGGCCTGGGTTACTGAGAGTGTCGTGAATGCGGTGGGCGTGGACGTCAATACCGCGTCTCCGGCTCTGCTGCAATATGTAGCCGGGCTTGGTCCGAAACTGGCTGAACGGATTGTGGAGCATCGTGATCGGGAAGGGCCGTTCCCATCGCGCGAGCATCTTGCGAATGTCAAAGGAATGGGCGAACGAACCTTCGAGCAAGCTGCCGGATTTCTTCGCGTTCGTGATGGGGGCAATCCTCTGGATGATACTGGAGTGCATCCAGAATCGTATGGGGTGGTGGATCGTCTGATGCGCGGTTTTGCTCTCTCGCTCGATGACCCTGATCTACCTTCCAGGATCGGGCGCGCTCAGGCTGCTGCCGATCTCCCGAAGCTGGCTGCCCAACTGCAAATCGGCGAGCTTACCCTGCGTGACATTCTTTCGGAGCTTCAGCGCCCTGGCCGAGATCCGCGAGATGATATTCCAGCACCGCTATTGCGGGCTGATGTGCTGCGGATGGAAGACTTACACCCCGGTTTGAAGCTGCAAGGTACGGTTCGCAATGTCGTAGATTTCGGGGCATTTGTGGATATTGGGCTCAAGTCAGATGGCCTTGTCCATATCTCGCAGATGGCCGATCGGCGCATTGAGACGCCTTATGAGATCGTAGGTGTGGGTGATGTTGTTCAAGTAACCGTGCTAACAATTGATGTTGAGCGAGGCAGAATTGGGCTTAGTATGAAGAGTTGAGCCAGGATTGATCGTGCAGTAGGGTTACAAATTGCCAGCGGATTAGTGCAACGATTTGCCAGATTGAACTTGCAGGCGTACGATAAGGCCTCATAAATTTTGTGTGTTCAGGATGTGAAGAAGCAAGGTCGGTTGGTAAGTGCAGGAGGCAGATCATGACAACAGGAAAAGGCGGTCTGCGCAATATTGTCCAGAGGCTCATTGAGAATCTGAGTCAACCTGGAGAAGACGCGGAAAGCAAATTGCTGCTGCTGCGCCAACTGCGTAGCACCAATAACTGGACAGCTCTGCGAGCGATTGAACGTCTCCGTGTTATGGGCGCATTGGAGGATGGATCGCTCATCAGTTCATCGTTAATGGGGGCAAGCCTGGCGAATGCAGATTTGCATCACGCAAATCTTAGTCAGGCTAATATGGCAGAGGTTGATCTGACCGGGTCAAACTTGATGGAATCGCGGCTCAGTGGTGCGGATCTTCTGGGAGCCAACCTTAATCGCGCTAACTTGTTCCGCGCCGATCTCAGTTCCGTGAATCTATTCCGGGCCAAGCTAGTTGGGGCGAATTTGCAGGAAACATTCTTGTTTCAGGCCGATCTACGGGGCGCTGATCTCAAGACCGCCAACCTGAGTGGTGCTCGCCTGAGCACGGCTCACCTGGATGGAGCGACCGTCTCCCTGGGGCAGCTTGTACAGGTGGGTATGTTGAGTGGATCTACCATGCCAGACGGTAGCCCTTATGATGGCCGCTTCAACCTGACCGGGGACATTCAATTTGCCCTGTTTCTCGATCTCGAAATGGACGTCAACGATTCCGCTGCAATGGCGCGCTTTTACGAAGTTCCTCTTAACGATTATATGCGCGGTCAGGGTTGGGCACAGGAGTATCTTCCCCGGCTCAAAGAGGCAACTGCTCAAGCCACCATTGAGAATCTTGCCATCGATCATCCCTAGAATCGTCGAGTTGCCATAGAAAAGGGAACGAGGCTTCCAGCGGAGTAAGGGACATCAGGCTGATGTGACTGCTGGAGCCGGTTTCTCCTTTATCACTTGGCACACTTAACGTCTGAGTGTGCGGTACTGTGTATCTATATTCTATGGAATAGCGGCTCCCTTTGGGCTTGAGGCTACGTACTGCCGCCAGTCTTCCTCGGTAACACTCTCGCCCCCATCAATCTCGGCGCCTATCAGTTTTTTCGCACTGTCAAATCGGAAAACAGCATCAGCACGAGCGAATGTCTCCGGGCCAATGATTGACTTGCGGGTTACAAAGGTGTTGGTCTCGTCGTCCCAGTTCAA
>JAHEME010000328.1:2547-4509 GCA_024643825.1 Chloroflexota bacterium
GGACAATCTCACGTGCCTTTTCCAATCTGACGTAAACGTACAGGCCGGAATCACCACCAGTTTTTCCTTCGCCGACGAACAGACTCCGCAGTTTGTCAAACAATACTCAACTCCTTCTGGAGAGACCTCACTTCGTGTATTGTAGACCCGGACTCCGACAGGGCAAATTCATGAAGAATCCTTCACCTTTATGACAACCCGCATCACTAACAGGTTACAGACCTCCTAGACAAACCTAATGAAAATGCTAAAATATATAGAATCCTATGAAAAAGCAGATGGAAGAGATTCATGCCCGATACTGATTCATCCCAGCCAACCCCAGAAAAACGTCCTCCTGTGTCCCGCATCGAGGAAGGATCATTTGCTTTCAAGTGGGTGATCCCTGTTGTTCTGATTGCTGCCGTCCTGGTCACATTGATTCTTCTCGTGGCGACTTTTGCTGTTCTTTTTGATATTCTGCCGCGCGGTTAGGTCTATCTCTAACCTTCCAAGGAGCATTTCATGTCGTTCACTGACTACCTCCCCTTTGCTTCGTCTGTTGTGATGGCCTTCTTTGTGGTCATGGTCTTCAAACGCTATTTCGCCAAAAATGGACGGGCAAGCCATCTGCTGCTGTGGGGAATCGGCCTGACGCTGTACTGGATTGGCAGTATCACCGAGGCTCTCCATGCTGCTTTTGGTTGGAATGCAGTTGTATTTCGGCTTTGGTATCTCTGCGGCGCCGTGCTGGTTGCCGCATGGATCGGGCAGGGAACTGTGGAACTGCTCGTGCGCCGTCGGATAGGCAGCATTCGTGTGTCGCACATTCTGTTAGCTATTCTTCTCATCGGCTCGATATACGCGACCTATAAGGTGGCAACTGCCACTCTGTCTCCGGCAATGATTGCGGATAAAGTCAATAGCGTTACAAGTGAGTCTGGTTTCGATCAGAACACCGTGCTGGCAGATGCTGCTGGCGTTTTAGAATCCTCGGCGCTTGGATCGGATGGTCAGGTATCTGATCGTCGATTGTCTCCTCTTGCACAGGCGGTTCTTTCCGAAGCCTCCACCAGCGGCATCGACATACCGCAGGCAGAAACCAGTGCTGATCCCCGGCTTCCAACCAGCGCGGTTATCAACGGAAACACCGTGGAGCTTGCAGGCAATGATCAGGCACTACAGGTAACTGTTGATGGGAAACCCGCTGGAATCCTCAATCTGGAAATCGGCAGGGAAATGCACGGACATGCCATCGTCAGCGGTGGTACGCGTGTATTGACTCCGTTCTTCAATATGTACGGGTTGCTAACGCTGGTTTCGGGCGCGCTCTATTCGGCATGGATTTTCCTTCGGAAGCGCATCATGCCCAATCGAGTTCTTGGCAATGTGCTGATCGCCAGTGGTGCGCTCATGCCGGGTATTGGCGGACTTCTGAATCGTCTCGGAATGGGCGGCTATCTCTATGTGGGTGAACTGCTGGGCGCGATCTTAATGTTCGCCGGGTTTGTCGCAGCGACCAAAGTGCCCGAAGCCGCTACAGTAAGCAAAGATGTTAAGCAATCCACAGTCCCTGCGAGTGGGCGCTAGGGAAATCCGATACATTCTGCCAAAGGTGAGTAGTGAAACATATGTGGCGTAAACGTTTACAACTCGGATTGATCCATACGGCGGTTGCAATCACGCTGGTTCCATTCACCAGTACCCTAAACCGCGTGATGATTTACGAAATGGGGATCGCCGCGACAATTGTGACCCTGTTAGTGGCGATCCCTTATCTGTTTTCCCCGATCCAGGTCATGATCGGATCCTATGCAGATCGGAATCCAATCCTTGGGTTCAGGCGAACGCCGTATATTACGCTAGGGCTGTTACTATGCGTTGGTGGAGTATTCTCTGCCCCCTACGCAGTAGCCCAATTGAGCCAGAGTGGGTGGACGGTTCCGATTGTTATCCTAAGTGTAGTTGCGTTTGGTGCCTGGG
>JAHEME010000329.1 GCA_024643825.1 Chloroflexota bacterium
GACCCTGACCCAGGACTTTGAAATTTATCTGAACGAAACCCCTTTTGAAACCAACTTCATGGACAAGTATGCTCCTCTCCACTTAGGTGATTATGCAAATCCTATTTGGTAAACCCATAAGCAAATCAAAGAAGAGTGTCAGACAGCATGTGAACCGAATCGAAAGCTGGCTTGTTGAAATCAGGGGAGTTGCTCAAGAATGTCTGCGAGACAGGATTATCAAGCGGCGCTAGAAGGCGCGGCATTTTATCTGCATATGGATGGTGGTTGGTTGAGCCTCGCTGGGCCAGATCGTATAGATTTCTTGCATCGACAATCCACGGGGGACTTGCGTACTCTGTCGCCCGATCAAGCTGTAATTACTGTACTAACCAGTCCGACCGCAAGAATACTCGATGTACTATGGGTTCTCCCGGATAGCGAAAAGTTAATTGTTCTCACGCTTCCTGGACGGAGTGAGAGAACGAGTGCTTTTTTGAAGGGCAAGATTTTCTTCATGGATAAGGTGACCGTCATAGATGAGAGCAGTCACTATGATCGGATCGATCTCATAGGCCCGCAAGCTGGGGAGGTATTTGGCGCACTGTCGATTTCTCCCCCATCCGGGGTAGGGGGCATGGTTTCAGTAGAAGTGCTGGGCTTGCCCGTGAAAGTGCTGGGCCTTGATCGATGGCTTCAACATGCTGCCTACAGGCTATGTGTCCCGTCTGCGGGATTAGGATCTCTGGTGGAATTCCTGAAAGGACGTGGGGTAGTCGAGATTGGGCATGAAACATGGAGTCTCTTGCGAATAGAGGCTGGCATGCATGGGGAAGGAGAACTCACCGAAAAGTACACTCCTCTCGAAGTCGGACTTGACTATGCCGTCTCGGATTCCAAAGGGTGTTACACCGGGCAAGAGGTACTTGCCCGTCAAGTTACTTATGATAAAGTCGTCCGTTGTCTTGTCGGGGTCAGGTTGTCAAACAGGGTTGAAGCAGGAACAGAGGTTCTAATTGAGGGTCGTTCCATTGGAGCACTAACCTCTGTCGGTCAATCGCCGCGCTTCGGGCATATTGGGTTGGCCGTAATCAGACGATCTTATGCGGAAGTAGGCTCGGCTCTTGCCACGAAGGATGCAAAGAACGCAATTGGGGTCATAGCTGCGCTACCTTTTGGGAAATAAAAAAGACATGCATTCCATGGAGGATGGTGCATGTCTATTCCTGCAAGCTAGATCGTTTACTTGGTGTAACCGACCAGCAAAACGAACATAATCAACGCGACAGGTGCGAGAGGGATCAGAAACATATACGAAAACCAGCGGCTGTCAACACGTAGGTGCATGTAGAACATAGCGACAAGCACCACTTTGAACAGCATGAATACTAGAAGAGATGGCACGAGAATCCCATCGGGAATCCCCAGCATTGTAATGCCAACTTCAATCACTGTTAGGGCCAGCAAACCCACAAAGACTAAGAAATAGTTAGGGCGACTGTGCGCACTTCCCTCAGAATGGTTCACGATAGTCTCCTTTTGCTGCCGGCCTAGATGAGATAGATGATCGTGAACAGAATGATCCACACGATGTCCACGAAGTGCCAGTACAGGCCGAATATCTCAATGCCGAGATTCTTTTTCTCGCTGTAGTAGCCTCGCGACGCTGCGCCAAGAATGATTAGCAGCCACAGTAACCCGATAATCACGTGCAATCCATGGAACCCGGTTAGCACAAAGAACACGGTTCCAAAGGTGCTCGTGGTCGGGCCAATCCCCTCGGCAAACAGGGTCGTCCATTCCACTCCCTGAATGCTCACGAACGCAGCACCAAGTACAAATGTGGCCGCTAGAAGCCATCGAAAGCGGTTGAGCTTCCCATCATTTACCGCATCGAAGGCAAGCACAAGCGTGAAGCTGCTGCTCAAGAGCAAGAATGTGTTCAGCGCCGTAAACGGCACATTCAGCGCCTCTGTGTCACGAAAAGTAATCATTCCATGGCTGCGAAACAGCAGAAATGCAACGATCAGTGATGTAAAAAACACCACTTCGTTAGCCAGAAAGATCCACATTCCCAACTTGACATGTCCCAAACCGAGCGAGGGCGCGACCTCCACCTGACCGCCAGCAGTCAGGAACTGGCTCACGGGGTTCAGCGACATCGCAGGGGCTGCCGAAGTATGGCGTGCCTCCGGGGTCGGATCGAAATTGTAAGGGGTAGGTGTGTTTGCCCGCGCATTGCGTACGGATCGATCCGCCTGATACAGGCCGAGGCCAATCGCGACCCCTGTACCTATGGTTAGGACGATGGCCGCCCCGGTTACAATGGCAAAAATGACACCTGGTTCCAGATTCATGGAGCTCCCTCCAATGGCGTGCTACTGGTCAAAGAACCGGTGAGAAATCCGGTAGCGTCAAAACTTAGTTCGGGCCAAATGCCCAGAGGGCAATACCAAGGACGAGCAGCACAGCGCCGATAATGAACAGAGTGACGTTGAGCAGCCCTACCAGTACAAACGTGATACCCCCAGCAACAATGATTGGTGCAATGCTTGGGGAAGGGAGATGAAATCCCTCGTGGTCCGTTGAATGATGTTCCATGATCAAGTTCCTGTCAAAATGGCAGTCTTAGTCAGTATCCGATTGCAGGCCAAGACGCGCATCGCGCACCGGGCGCAAACTTTCCACAGAGGGAATGCGCTCAAAGTTGTAGTCTGGCGGCGGTGACGTCGTCGCCCACTCCAGCGTATTGCCTTCCCAGGGATCATCTCCTGCGGATTCTTTTCGCCGGAGGCTGAGAATGAAATTGACGGTGAAGACCAGTACAGCAATGGCAATAAGAAACGCGCCAATGGTTGCCGTGAAATTGTACCCGGTCCAACCACGGGTTGCCGGATAGTCGTAGTAGCGTCGTGGCATCCCCAGCAGTCCCAGAATGTGCATCGGGAAGAAGGTTACATTGACGCCAGCAAAGAACAGCCAGAAGTGCAGCTTACCTAATTTCTCGCCCATCATCCAGCCGAACATCTTTGGAATCCAGAAGTAGAGGCCAGCGAAGATCCCAAACACGCTCCCGCCGAAGAGGACGTAATGGAGATGCGCAACAACCCAGTACGTATCGTGGATTTGCGTATCAACAGGCAGCACCGCCTGAAAAACACCATTCAGCCCGCCAATGAGGAACATGCTCAGGAAGCCAATACTAAACAGCATGGGTGTATCAAACTTAAGCGAGCCACCGACCATTGTGAAGATCCAGTTGAACATCTTCACTCCGGTAGGTATGGCGATAGTCATAGTCGTGATGACAAAGAAAGCCTGGAGCAGGGGCGAAAGCCCGGTTACAAACATATGATGGGCCCAGGTAGCAAAACCAAGGATGCCGATCCCGATGGTAGACCACACAATCGCGCTGTAGCCGAAGATGGGCTTGCGCGAGAAGACTGGAATAATCTCGGAGATGATTCCCATTGCGGGCAGAATCATGATGTACACTTCTGGGTGGCCGAAAAACCAGAATAGGTGCTGCCAGAGAATCGGGTCACCACCCTGCGTCTGGAAGAAGGTTGTTGCCAGGTGGCGATCTGCCATCAGCATAAACAACGCTCCGGTAAGCATTGGAGTAGCCAGTAGGAGCATAAACGCTGTTACAAGCACGCTCCACGAAAATAGCGGCAACTTCCACATGGTCATGCCTGGCGCACGCATATTGAGGGTCGTGGTAATCAGGTTGAGCGACCCCACCGTCGATGAGATTCCAACGATAACCATCGCCAGCCCCCACAGGTCCACTCCCATAGTGGGAGAGTAGATCGTGTTGGATAGAGGGGAATAGCCCGTCCAACCTACAGCAGGGGCACCATCAGGGGCCAGCCAACTGCTGTAAAGAACGAGACCGCCAAACAGATACAGCCAGTAGCTCAGGGCATTGAGCCGAGGGAAGGCCATGTCCCGAGCCCCAATCTGCAGCGGTACGAAATAGTTGGCAAGGCCGGTAAGAAGCGGAATTACGAAGAGAAAGACCATCGTAGTTCCGTGAAGTGTAAATGCGCGCTCGTACTGGATAGCGGTCAGAACTTGCCCCCCTGGTAGAGCTAACTCTGATCGGATGAGCAGAGCAAGAATTCCACCCAGGGCAAAGAAGATCAAGGCGGTGAAGGTATACAGTATGCCTATGCGCTTATGGTCAACAGTCATGATCCAGGAAGCAATGCCTCGTGGGTCTGACGCAGAAGTTTCGGGGTAGGTAGTTGTAGCCATTGTGTTTACCCTTTAAGATTCTTACTGATTAGTATTCCAGCAAGAAGGCAATCAGATTAGCCAGATCATCCTGTGTTAAACGTTCGCCAAAATTCTGTGGCATTACACAGGTAAAACCGTCTACCACATAGTCACACGGTTTGATGATGGATTCCGCAAGATACTGCTGGGAAGAATAGCCCGCCTTCCGCCCAGCCGCACGTCCACTAATTCCCTGGAAGCTAGGTCCAACGAGGGGACTGCCATCAATGGAGTGGCATTGCTTG
>JAHEME010000009.1 GCA_024643825.1 Chloroflexota bacterium
GTGATCACAACGCGCGCTCCGAAAGCGCGCAGCAGTTGTACCTTATCCATCGACTGCTTATCAGGCATGACGAAGACCGTCTTGTAGCCTTTGATCGCTGCCGCAATCGCCAGACCGACACCCGTATTCCCGGAGGTGGCTTCGACTACTGTCCCGCCCGGCTGGAGCTTGCCGCTGCGCTCGTAGTCCTCAATGATCGCCAGCCCGATCCGATCTTTTACTGAACCGCCGGGGTTGAAGAACTCGACTTTGGCGAGTATCCGGGGAACCACATGATTGGTTACGGTATGCAGACGCACCAGGGGTGTATTCCCCAGTGTGCTGAGAATATTTTCGTGTACCTGTTCTTCATGGATGTGATCCTGAGTTTTCACGGTCATCGCAGTTATTCCTCTCTTTGGCGTATTAATCGCAGGCAGCACAGCGAGGGTTCTCGCCGGAGTAATCGTGTTTCACGATTGTACTAGGAACTCACCTGAACCGCATTAGACTGGCAGCGTCAGGCTTACCAGATCGCGCGGATAGTAGGTCATCACTTCGATGCCGTCTTCGGTGACGGCAACCGTATCTGAATGGCGGAAGCCGCCGATGCCAGGCACGTACAGACCCGGCTCTACCGTGAACACCATTCCCGGTTGAAGGGGCGTGTGATCGCCGGAATCGAGGAAGGGGCCTTCATGGTAGCGCAGCCCGATGGTGTGACCACTATGATGCTTCCAGTACTTCATCAAATCGTTGCGCTCGAAGTAGCTGAGGACAGCGCTGTTGACATCGGAGCACGACACGCCGGGGCGCATCGCTTCCAGCGCGGTATTCTGCAACCCCACCATGTGATCAAAGAGCCGTTTCTGCTCATCGTTAGCTGCGCCCATAATCATCGTGCGCTCTAGCTCGGAGTTGTAGCCCCAGATCGGTGCCCCTGCCCCGGTGACGAGCACATCGCCGGGTTGGAAGGTGATGTTTGCTGACAGGGAATGAGGAATGGCGGAGTTACGTCCGATCTGCCCCCGGTAGCCGGCGCTGGCTCCCTCGCTGAATGGGCTTTGTGGGCTGTAGATTGGCCCGATAGCATCGAGCATGGAGCGGGTGGCTTCATTGGTGGCCCGTGCGCTGACTTCGGTCTCTGTTGCGCCGACCATCGTGTAGCGTTGCAGCAGAGTATGCGCTATATGCCCCCATTTGACGCTCTCCCGGATCAGGGCGAGTTCCGCTTCGGACTTGATCGCCATCTGATCTTCGATGGAAGCGCGCACGTTGGCAACGATGGTTCCCATCAACTCAGAGAGTCGTGGCCCACGATAGCCCAGAATCCAGGGATAGCCGTCTTCGTCCGCGCCAATCGAACCCGTGATGCCCATCGAAGTAAGCTGCTTCTTGAGCAGTTCCATCGGGTGTGGGTTATCGGGGTATTCCACATAATGATCGACTCGGTCAATCGTGGCCTTGGCCTGAGCGTGCTCCAGTTCCAGCCGGGGGACGAACAGGGCGCGTTCACCGCTGGAATTCATCACGAAGGCCATCGGTCGCTCAGTAGGAACAAACGCAAATCCTGTGTAGTACAGAATGTAGTAGTTATCGAACAAAACAACTCCGCTGTGCCCCTCCCCCGTTGCGTAGCGGAGGAGGTGTTCACAACGTGCTCTGTGCTCCGAATCAGAAATCTTGATCGCAGCCTGATGAATGGTCATGGCGAGGTCTCCTAACCAGCAGAATCAGCCACGACCACTATACGACGGTCACGTTACTTCAACAACTGAAAGATCGCATGGCTGCTATTGATGCGAATGCTCCACGTAAGGCGATGCTGCACTGCGCTTGCGCCGCAGGTAGACGAACCAGTACACGGCTCCGACCAGCACCGCCCCGCCGAAGATGTTGCCAATCGTCACCGGGATCAGGTTGCGGATCACGAATCTGCCCCAGGTCAGGCCCGCATAATCCGCTGCTGTCTTCCCGATGGCATCCCAGAACGAACCGGGTGCAAATTGCTTGATCAGCAGGCCAATCGGGATGAAGTACATGTTCGCGATGCTGTGCTCGAAACCCGCTGCCACAAACGCGGTGATCGGAAACAGGATCGAGAGGATTTTGTCCGTGGTCGTGCGCGCAGAAAATGCCAGCCATACCGCCAGGCATACCAGCACATTGCATAGCACACCCAGTACGATAGCTTGCAGTGGGGCTAGACCTGTCTTGGCGGCGGCGATGTTCAGTGCATTTAATCCGACCGCCCCGCCGCCGAAAGTGTACTGTCGGGAAAGGAACATCAGCCCAGCGGTGAAGATCGCCCCCACGAAGTTACCCGCATACACAATTACCCAGTTGCGCAGAAGCTGCCCGGTAGAGACTCTGCCACTAGCCCATGCCATGACGATCAGGTTGTTCCCGGTGAAGAGTTCCGCACCGCCGACGATGACGAGGATCAGCCCCAGCGAGAAGACCAATCCCCCCAGCAGTTTTGAAACTCCGAAGGGCAGAGCCTCTCCGCCCCCGGCGGTGACGGTCGTAGCGAAGATCGCGCCCAGCGCGATGAAAGCACCCGCCAGAACCCCCAACACAAATAGAGTGTAGAAGCCGATGGCGGCTTTGTTGACGCCGATGTCTTCCGCTTTTAGCGCCATCTCTGGCGGCAGCAGTGAATCAATGCGAATGTTGTTTTCCATGATACCTCTTTCGCAAACGTTGATTTGTGTAATAATTCACAATATACCCCTGCGTGGACATTCTTTCTATGCCGATTGTCATGGCTGTGGCTGACAGATGGTCACAGTCCGGTCAGGTTTTCAGAAGGATAGGTTAGGTCAATTCCTCTTTGCAAGTATGTACCTGTATTCTTGGACATGCTTCCGGTGCATGCCTTCGGTGCATGCCTTCGGTATAATCCCGCTGTTGCCGCCGCCTGATTGGGAATTCGTATGTCATCCGAGTTTGTTGCCCGTCAAACCCATCGCAGTGATCATAGCAGCCCCGCGCGCTTTGTGTGGTCGCATATTCGCCGCCACCCCATCGTAGGTCTCGGCATGATTCTGGGCGCATTCAGCAACGCGGCCCTTGCCTCTGCGGTCCCGTATTTTGCCGGGCGCGCAGTCGAAGGTGTGATCGATAGCCAGAATCTGGCGCTGGTGGGTCAGATGGCACTCGCTATCGTCGCCAGCCAGTTCTTGCGGGGCGGCCTTCAACTGCTGCGTAACTTCTCCTCGGAGACGTTTGCCCAGCGCGTCGAGCGCGATGTGCGCGATGAACTGTATGCGAGTTTGCTCGGCAAGAGCATGACCTTTCATGACTTCCAGCCTGTCGGGGAGATCATGGCGCGCGTGACCAACGATGTGCGTGAGATGAACTATATGATGAATCCCGGTCTGAACCTGATTATTGGCTCAGGCATGTTCCTCATCCTGCCGCTGATAGTGGCTCCGTCGATTTACCCGGCGCTGATCATCACGCCCCTTGCCTTTTTCATTCTGTATGTGATTGTGCAGATGCGCTATGTCGTGCGGCTGCATACGGTGGCGCAGGAGGTACGAGCCAGCTTCGGGCAAATGAACGCCCGGCTTGCGGAAACGTTGGATGGAATTCAGGTGGTCAAAGGGGCCGCCCAGGAAGGCCAAGAGATTCGTCTCTTTCAGGGTCTGGTGGAGGAAGTCCGGGGACGCTACATCCAGCAGGGAGATACCGAAGCACGATACACCGCCGCCCTCTTGCTGGGGTTAGCGACTGTGGGTGGGTTCATGCACTCGCTGTTTCTGTACCGCGCGGGTTTGATCCAGGCGGGCGACATCATTGCCTTCATGGGGCAGATTGCCCTATTCGGCTTCCCGGTGTTTAGTTCTCTGTTCGCACTTTCTCATGTCGCTCTTGGGTATGCCAGCGCCGAGCGCATCCTGAGCATCATCCGCGCCCGCACCGATCTGGATCAGAATGAAGCCGGGTACACGGGCACAATACGCGGCAAGATCTCCTTTGAAGGGGTAGGCTTTGGCTATCTGGAAGGAAAAGAGGTCATCAAAAACGCTTCTTTCGAGGTCTTTGCGGGGAAGACGGTCGCGTTCGTCGGGCAAACAGGATCAGGGAAAAGCACGCTCACCAAGCTCATCAACCGCATTTATGATGCTACCGAGGGGCGCATCCTGGTGGATGGGGTCGATGTGCGCGACTGGAATCTGGCGGCTCTGCGTTCGCAAATCAGCATCATTGAGCAGGAAGTATTCTTATTCAGCCGCAGCATCGCCGATAACATTCGCTTCGGCAGATCGGACGCCTCTCAGCCGGAAGTAGAAGAGGCGGCCCACAAAGCGCAGGCGCATGACTTCATCATGCAGATGCCGGAGGGGTATGAGACCGTCATCGGGCAGCGAGGCGTGACCCTCAGCGGAGGCCAGCGGCAGCGGCTAGCGATTGCCCGCGCCTTTCTAACCAATCCGAAGATACTCATTCTGGACGACTCCACCAGCGCCATCGATAGCGCGACTGAGGATCACATTCAGAAGGCAATCTGGACGGCGGCAGAAGGACGCACCACTATTCTTATCACGCATCGTCTATCGCAGATTCGCTGGGCGGATCATATCGTCGTGATTCGCAGGGGGGAAGTCGTCGCACAGGGCACGCACGATCAGCTTCTGGAATCGTCCGAAGCCTACCGTCGCATCTTCGCACGGTACGAATCGAAGACGCTCTTTCAGGATGGGGCTACGATCCGAAAAATGCTCGAAACCCGTGATCCGGGAACCGGGGAGTAAAAGGATAAAGTATGGGATTCTTCGGCGGACTTGACGAAGATAAATACGACCGTCAGTACTCGGATGGGTATCTGTTCAAACGACTCTGGCAGTATCTCAAGACACAGAAGAGCCAGGTAGTCTGGATCGTCGTCGTAAGTCTCCTGATCTCGGTCGCGTTGGCCTTAATCCCCATCATTATTTCGGCGGGGGTGGGTGCGCTTCAGAGCAAGGAAGCGACTTCTGTGCTCGTGCTACTGATCGCGGCCTTGCTGGTGACAGCAATGGCTGAGTACTTCGGAAACTGGGGCCGTCGTCGGCTGATGGCTCGACTGGTCGGCAACCTGATGCGTGATCTGCGTAATGACGCGCTGGCGGCTGCCGTGTACCGCGATATGGCCTTTTATGACGAGAACAAATCCGGCAAAGTTCTCAGCCGTATCACAGGCGATACCGATGAATTGGGCCGTGTCATGAACTTCACGACCTCCATTGCCAGCGATCTGGTGCAGGCCCTCATGCTGACCGGAGTTCTGCTTACCCGCAACCTACGCCTCACGCTGATGCTGCTTGGCTTTATGCCGTTGATCACCATCATTGCGTTGATCTTCCGGCACTATGCACGCATCGTGACTCGCCAAGGTTCGCGCGCGATGGCGGCGGTCAATGACAATATTCAGGAGAGCGTCACCGGGATCAGCGTAGCCAAGAACTTTCGCCAGGAAGCCGAGATCTATGATGCTTTCGTCGGCATCAATCAGCAATCGTACACCATCAACATGAAGCGCGGCTTCGTGCTGGCGCTTGTGTTCCCCGTGCTGAATGCACTGGGCGGGATCGCTGTTGGTGGAATCCTGTACGTTGGGGCATTGACGGTGATCAGTGGGGCGATTCTGGTCAGCGAGTGGTATCTGTTCATCCAGTCGGTGGATAGCTTCTGGTTCCCGTTCATTGAGTTGGCTTCGTTCGGCAGCCAGTTTCAGCAGGCATTGAGCGCTATTGAACGCATCTTCGCCCTGATCGACGCGGAGAACACGGTCAACCAGATTGACGATCAGCCTGCCGGGGAGATCAGCGGGCACATTGTCTTTGATCACCTCACCTTTGAATATAAGCCCGGTCAGCCCATACTCTCCGATTTTAGCTTGAACATCGCGCCGGGAGAGAGCGTGGCCTTTGTCGGGCACACGGGCGCGGGCAAGAGCACAATCATCAAGCTGATAACCCGTTTCTACGAGTTTCAGCAGGGCGAGATTCGCATCGATGGGCGCGACATCCGCACCTTTGACCTGCAAACCTATCGATCCCGGCTGGGGCTGGTTCCACAGCAGCCCTTCCTGTTCAGCGGCACGATCATGCAGAATGCTCGTTACAGCCGCCCGGATGCCGATGAGAGCGAGATCAAAGAACTTGCCTACAGCATTGGCGGCGGCGAATGGCTGGAAACCCTGCCGGATGGTCTTCAAACCGATGTCGGCGAGCGAGGCGCACGCTTAAGCATGGGCCAGCGTCAACTGGTGAGCCTGCTGCGAGTGCTTGTTCAACGCCCGGCGATCTTCATCCTTGACGAAGCCACCGCCAGCATTGATCCCTTCACCGAGATGCAGATTCAGGAGGCACTCGATCTGATCCTGGCGCGCTCCACCTCGATCCTGATCGCCCACCGCCTGAGCACCGTGCGCAGTGCTGACCGAATCATCGTGCTTCGTGACGGGGCTATCATTGAGCAGGGCAACCACAAATCACTGATGCGTCAGAAGGGGCACTACGCGGAACTGTACGATACGTACTTCCGCCACCAGTCCCTCAGCTACATTGAGAACTCACGCACGGAGTTGATCGGAAAAGCCTCCACCCTGTAGGGCGGAGGCTCGTCAATTCCAATGAGGGGATGAGGCTATTCGCCCGGCTTGTCCATCTCCTCGAAGGGCACAGTCAACCCCATGATGTTCCATCCACTATCCACGTAAATCACCTGGCCCGTCACCGACTGCGCCCACTCGGAGCACAGCCACACCGCTGTATTCCCCACATCTTCCTGAGTCACCAGGCTGCGCATTGGCGCGGCCTGTTCGTGCAGATGCAGGCTGCGGCGGAACCCAGAAACCCCCGATGCCGCCAGCGTCTTGATCGGCCCTGCCGAGATCGCATTCACGCGGATCCCCTGCGGCCCTAGGTCATTCGCTAAGTAGCGCACTGACGATTCCAGCGCGGCTTTGGCGACGCCCATCACATTGTAATGTGGCATCACCGCTACGCTGCCGTAGTAGGTCAGTGTGAGGATCGATCCGCCATTCGGCATCATGGCCTCTGCACGCTGCGCCAGCGTAACCAGCGAATAGGCGCTCGTTTCCAGCGCCGTCTTGAACCCTGCGCGGCTGGTATCCACAAACCGCCCGGCGAGGTCTTCCCGCTCTGCAAACGCTACCGCATGGATCAGCACATCAATCGTGCCATAAGTATCGCGCACCCGGTCAAAGACTCTGTCAATCGCGGCGTCATCGTTGACGTTGGCTTCCATCACGACCTTCGCCCCAACGCTCTCCGCCAGTGGGATCACCCTCTTTTCAAGCTGCGGAATCCCATAGCTGAATGCGAGTTCTGCTCCCTGCGCATGAAGCGCCTGAGCAATCCCCCAGGCGATAGAGTCTTTATTGGCTACGCCAAAGATCAGTACGGTCTTGCCATCATACAGGCCCATCAGTCTCCTCCAGTCATTTCAATCCAATCAAAGGTTGCAGTTACCGCGAAACGAATTCATTTCCCTCGATCCAGAATCGCCAAGGGATGCTCCGCCACGGTTCCGGGACGCTCTCCAGCCCGATGCGCGGCCCCGTTTCAACGTGCTCATCCGGGATCAGAGTCCCCTCTTCAAAGAACAGCGGACTCTTCGGGTCAATCAGATCGTGCTGGTTGAGCGATTTCCCGATACCGAGCGCCATCGCCAGTTTTGCCGGGCCGTTTGTCCACTTGCGGCGTGGGCGCTGACTCCGGTTTGCTGCCATGACGCTGTCTCCTTCGAGCGGCTCCAGTGCGCGGATCAGGACTGCCCCGGCATAGTCAACGTCTGGTGGTTTCGCCACCACGTTGAACATCCAGTAGTTGCCGTAGATGAAGTACACATAGCTCATCCCGGTTGGCCCGTACATGACTTGATTGCGGGGTGTGACCCGACCGTGCCCATGCGATCCCAGGTCATCCCATCCGCCGTATGCTTCGGCTTCCACTACCATTCCGCCGATCCGCTGCCCGTCGATCACATGGATCAGATGCTTGCCTAGCAGATCACGGGCAACATCAGGCATAGGCCGGGTGAAAAACGCGCGGGCGAGTCGGGGCACGATCAGGTGTTGGCTGCTAATCGCGGGTCTTGTTCCAGCGTCCGGCGCAAACCCTCTTCCAACCCAACCTTTGGCGTGTATCCCAGCAGAGCGCGCGCCTGCCTCAGATCGGCTTGCATCCGCGTTACGCCGAATGTCCGGCCCGTATTGAAAATCGGTTCCAGGCGGCGACCCGTGACATGCTCCACGGCCTCGATCAGCGCCAGCAGACTGGTCTCGACTCCGCTGCCCACGTTGATCACCCGCTGGTTGATGTTCGGTGCGACAGCGGCAGATACCAGCGTGTCTACAATGTCGGAGATATGCACAAAGTCGCGTGTTTGCGAGCCATCGCCGAACACCACCAACGATGCGCCCGTTCGGGCCGCTTTCAGGAATTGGGGAATCACGGGCGCGTGCGAGGCAGGAAGCTGCTGACCGGGACCGTAGGTGTTGAAGATGCGCAGCGATACGGTCTCGATACCCCATAACCGTCCGATGGTATTGACGTACGTCTCGGCGGAGAGTTTGCTCACCGCGTACGGGGAATCGGGGTTGGGGATCATGTCCTCGCGCAGGGGCTGCTTCTCCTGAACGCCATACACGGCTCCCGAAGAAGCCAGCACTACGCGCTGAACGCCTGCATCACGGATCGCCTCCATCAGGCTGACCGTTCCACCGACGTTCACATGATTGTAGTCGCGTGGGTATTGAATCGATTCCGGGACGGAGACACGCGCCGCCAGATGATAGACGCAGGCGACATCCTGAAGGAGCGTCCACAGTTTGGGGATATCGGCAACATCCCCCCGTGTGAACAGTACCGCCGGGTCAAGTACCTGCGGGTCCCCGGCGGAAAGATTGTCGATGGCGCGGACTTCGTGTCCGTCGCGCACCAGGCGGCTCGCCAGCGCAGACGCAATAAACCCCGCCCCACCTGTGATCAGAAAGCGCATTCGGACAATGTCTCCTTCCGGGGCCATTATACTGTCTACGGAAGAGGGTTGCGAAACAGGTGCTTATGCCACTGGCGAGGCGGCAATGAGGGGTACGTACCTGACTAATTCTCGATGAACTGGAACCCCTGGCGGTACGAGACCACTTTGCGCGTGTAGCTCCGCACAAAGGTCATGAACTGGCTTTCGATCTCCTCCCAGCGGTCGCTGGCAAGCATCGATTGGATCGTCTCAATATCCTCGGCGACAAAGACCACCATGCGAAGCGGATAGTCGCCATAACCAGTGTGCCACGCTTCGGTCATGTAAACGCCCATCTCTTGCATAGCAGGAACCATCTCACCAAGTACAAACTGAAGGTAGCTGTCATTGGAAGAAGTCGCGATGTCGTAAGCAAAGATCATTTTGTACTGCGGGATGATCACTTCCGGGTCTTCATCCATAATGATGTTTCTCCTGCCCAATTTTTCTCAAAGTCGAGACGATGTAGTCTATCATAAGGAACCTTATGTCTCAATACTCACGTACTATTCTGCCACATGCCCGGCACAGTGGTTTGGCAGGAGGGGCACGTTCCGCCGGGGCCAAGATGGTTCGCCGCGATGCGAAACCCCACACGTTCAATCACAGTCGTCCCGCACCCTGGACAGCGCGTATCTTCCCAGCGGCGCAGTTGGCCGGGAAGATTGCCCACATACACGAAGTGCAGCCCGGCCTCTGTCCCGATTTCAGCCGCCCGCAGCAGCGTATCGATGGTTGTGCGGGGTACATCCATCATCTTGTAGTCCGGGTGGAAGGCCGTCACATGCCAAGGGATCGTCGGCGAAATTGAGCGAATGTAGCGTGCCGCATCCCATAATTCGTCGGTGCTATCGTTTACTCCGGGGATCACCAGCGTGACCACCTCCACCCACATGCCCAGTTCATGCGCATGTTTGATCGTATCCAGTACGTTTTGCAGCACCCCGCCGATCAGCTTGCGGTAGTTGGCATCGTTCATCGTCTTCAGGTCGATCTTGTATGCATCCACCCAGGGCACGAGGTATTCCAGCACCTCCCTTGTGCCGTTTCCATTGGAAATGTAGAGCGTCTTGAGGCCTACCCGCCGCGCCCGCTTGAAGATGTCCACCGCCCACTCGGAGGTGATCAGCGGCTCATTGTAGGTGCTGGCGATGCTTCCCGCATGGCGGCGTTCCGCCAGCGCGACCAGACCATCCGCTGAGATGACCTCCGGCATCACTCCCGCAGAGTCATCCCGCAGTGTTTGCGAAGTCAGCCAGTTCTGGCAGTAGATGCACCGAAAGTCGCACCCCAGCATGCCGAAGCTTAGAGCCTCGGTTCCGGGTAGTACGTGAAAGAAAGGCTTCTTCTCGATAGGGTCTGCTTGCAGTGCTCCCACATAACCATACGGCACACGTAGAATCCCACCCTCGTTGAAGCGTACATGGCAGATGCCGCGCCGCCCCTCCTTGATCAGGCAGCGATGCCCGCAGGCAAAGCAGCGAATCTTTCGCTGTTCGGCATCGACTACTTCATATAAGTCACCGGGTCGGGTGAGGTTATCGAGCACTTCGCCCAGGTTTGGTTTCTGCACAGGTGCACCACCAAGATCACACAAAGAACGACTATCTGGATCATATGCTACAAGTCAACCTGGAGTCTAGCAGTGTTTCTCAGCAACACCACTGGTCATCTTTACAGGTTGCTTCCTGAACTGGATGCGAATTTGTTTGATGCACTCGGAATGTTTACACTGGCGATCTTATTCTCCTTGACTCTGGTGATCGTGTGATGATGTGGAAGAGACTCGGCATTCTCCGATCCATCCTGATGTATTATGGCAAGCCCCTTGGAGGGGCGCATATGGCTCGTTTGTACCGTCAATTTGTGGAGCCGGGTGATCTCTGCTTCGATGTAGGGGCGCATGTGGGCAACCGGATCCGTGCGCTGACCCAAATCGGCGCGCGGGTCGTTGCCATCGAACCGCAGCCCGCCTTCGCCTCGCTGCTGCGCCAGTGGTATGGGGCGCGGTCGGATGTAACCGTGATCGAATGCGCTCTGGGGGGAGAGGCTGGTACAGCCGAGATGTTGATCAGCAGCCGCACACCTACGGTGACTACGCTTTCCCGCCAGTGGGCGGATCGCATCAGCAAGACGCCCTCCTTCGCTACTGTCCGGTGGGATGAATCCCGAACTGTTGAGGTGACTACGCTCGATGTGCTCATTGAGGAACATGGCGTCCCGGCATTCTGCAAGATTGATGTGGAGGGCTATGAGCTGGACGTCCTCCGCGGGCTTTCGCAGACTGTGAGATCGCTCTCCTTTGAATACATCCCTGCGGCGGTGGAACTGTCGGTGGACTGCATCGAGCATCTGAGCGCACTGGGAGCGTATGAGTTCAACTGGTCGGTGGGCGAATCTCTCACACTGGCGTCTGCGATATGGTTGGATACCGCATCCATGATCGACCGTCTCCGCGCGATGCCCGCCGAGGATCGTTCAGGCGATGTTTATGCCCGCGTGTTTCGCGCATAGCCCTGTCACGATAGGATCAGGAACGCTGGACTCTCTCGTTGAAGGCAGAAGAGACAGGAAGCAACGTGAAACGTTTTCTAAGTCTGGCAGGGATCGCCATCCTGATAGTCGCGGCGCTGGCTTCCGCGTATCTGGCGGTACGGCGGGTAAGCACACCGTTCCGGCTGCTGCGCGGCGCGGTCATGGTGGAGGGGATCGTCACCGAAAAGCTGAGGCAGGCGCAGACGATCAGCCCGCTGTCGTGGAAAGTCCCCGCCTACGTCGTCCGGTATGCATTCCCGAATCCGCAGGGCCAGATGCGCACCGGAGAGCAGATCGTGACCAGGGCGACTTTCGATAAGTTGGGTGGTCAAGGATCGCCTACGCCTGTATGGATACTTCCTGAGGACACTTCGGTCAGCGCAGTGGACGCCCGATTCGTATTCCCCTCAGCCGCAGGGATGCGGATGGGATTCTCCGGGCTGTGCCTGCTGGTGGCCTATGGGCTGCTGCTGTTCGGCGTGCTGACGAGAAACTCGCCGAAAGACTAATCGAAGCCGCGCGCCTGCCATGCGGCATAGAGCACGATGCTCCCGGCGACGGACGCATTCAGGCTCTCGACCTCGCCCTTCATCGGTAAGCTGACTAGAAAATCGCACGTTTCTCGCACCAATCGACGCAGGCCGCTTCCTTCACTACCGACGACCAGCCCCAATGCGCCTTTCAGGTTGGCCCGATCCAGCCGGGTGGTATCGTCACCCGTATCCAACCCCGCGATCCAGACATCAGCGTCTTTCAGAGTCTTGATCGACTGAACGAGATTGGTGACTTGGGCTACCAGTAGATGCTCTACTGCACCGGAGGATGCGCTGACGACGGCGGCTGTGATCTGAGCCGCGCGGCGTTCCTGGATCACGACCCCGTGAACGCCAGCGGATTCGGCGGTGCGCAGGAGCGTGCCGACATTCTGGACATCCTGAATGAGATCAAGCAGAAGAACCAGAGGCGGCTCGTTCTTCTCCGCAGCCCTGGAGAGGATGTCATCCAGGGCCACGTAGGGATACTCCCCGGCTTCGAGCGCGACTCCCTGATGGTTGGCCCCGCGCGTCTGGTCATCGAGCCACTGGCGGCGAACGGTTTCGACGCGCAGACCCGCCTGCCGCGCCCGTGCGGAGAGTTCCGCTAACGACCCTGACTCACCCGGATCGCCTGCCAGAACCAGACGCTTCAAAGAACGCCTCTCGGCGCGCAGGGTTTCGAGAGCCGCGCGGCGACCGTAAATCCATTCGATGCTCATGCCAGTTTGTACACGGTTCCGTCCGGGCGATCTTCGAGGACAATGCCTATCTCCGCCAGACGGTCGCGGATTTGATCGGCCTGGGCAAAATTCTTCTCGGCACGAGCTTCGGCACGCATGGTGATCAGGAGGTTGACCACACCGTCCAACCGTTCGGGTGCGCCGCCCATCTCGGTTAGATCAGAGGGAATGATGCCGAGGATGCCTCTGCCCAGTTCGTCGTAGAATGCACTGATCTTCTCCAGAATGATGGAGCCGATCTGTTCGTCGCTGTTGAGGAGGGAATTCACTTCGCGCGTGAAATCGTGCAGCACGCTGAGAGCTACGGGGGTGTTGAAATCGTCATCCATCGCGGCTTCAAAACGCGCGCGCTGCTCATCCAGCACAGTCTGGAATCCTGCTGCTGCGTCGCCTTGCGGCGCGGACTGGGCCTTAAAGCGCGCAAGTCCGGCGGCCCCGATCAGGCGTTCCCAGCCACGGGCTGCTCCCTGCAATGCCTCGCGACTGTAATCGAGTGGACTGGAATAATGGTTGGCGAGAATGAATGTCCGCAATGCTTCGGGGCGCACCACGTCTACCAGATCGCGGCGTTCTTCCGGTAGAGGGAGTATCCCCAGCGCCTCTTTGATGGTGATGAAGTTGCCCAGCGACTTGCTCATCTTCTCGCCGTTGATCGTCAGGGAGCCAGTGAGCAGCCAGTAATTGGCAAATGGCTTACCCGTCCACGCTTCGGACTGGGCGATCTCGCACTCGTTGTGCGGGAACTGGTTTTCCAGCCCGCCGCCGTGAATATCGAAGGTCTCGCCGAGGTACTTGGTTGCCATCGCCGTGCACTCGATGTGCCAGCCGGGAAAGCCCTTGCCCCACGGGCTGTTCCACTGCATGAGGTGCTCTGGTTCTGCGTGCCGCCAGAGAGCGAAGTCCGCCTGATTGCGCTTCTCTGACCCGGCGATCTCGCGCTCGCTTTGCAGGTCTTCCATGCGCCGCCCGGAGAGCTTGCCATACTCCGGCCAGGAATTGACATCGAAGTACACATCGCCATCTGGTGTGGCGTAGGCATGACCGCCCGCGATCAGCACCTGGGTGATCTCGATTTGTTCGGGGACATGCCCGCTGGCACGCGGGGAAATATCCGGGCGCTGCACACCGAGCGCATCCATGTCTTCGAAGTAGGAGCGCGCATACGCCTCTACGACTTCCATCGGCTCAACGCTTAAGGCTCCGGCCTTCTTGAGAATGCGGTCTTCCCCGGTATCGAGGAGGTGACCTACGTCGGTGATGTTCTGGACGTAGCGAACCTGGTAGCCCTTATAGCGCAGATAGCGCGCGATCACGTCAAACGAGATGTAGGTCTTGGCGTGCCCGATATGTGCGTGATCGTATACCGTTGGGCCGCAGACGTACATTCTCACCTGCCCATCGACCAGGGGCACGAATTCTTCTTTCTGGCGCGTCAGGCGGTTGGTAACTTGAAGGGCCATCGATGTTTCTTTCCTTGCTTGGTAGGGTGAAGGCGGATTGTACTGAAAACCAGCGTGGCAGTCGTTACGACTTCATTATAGCAAGAGTGTGTTCGATGCGGCGAAGAGTCTCTGCCTTCCCAAGCAGAGCCACCACATCGGAGAGGTGCGGGCCAGCGATTGATCCGGTCAGGGCGGCACGCAGGGGGAACATCACAGCCCGCCCGCCCCATCCGTACGAGGCTTTGAACTGCGAACGCAGTTCACGCAGAAGGCCGGAGGTGGATTCTGAATCGAATGACTGCAAGGCTTCAGCTGCTGATTGAAATGCACTTATCACAGGGAGAGCCTGCTCGGTTCGCAGGGTGGTCTGCGCGTCTTCGGTCAATGGGCCGTACTCAAAAGCGAATCCTGTTGAGGCGGGCGCATCTGCCAGTGTAATGAGTTCTTCGCGAACGGCGTGGATCAAGGTAATGATCCAGGATTCATTGTGTGCTGCTGCATCAGGGTAGACGGCTTCGAGAAAGGGGAGTGCGCGGCGCATGAGATCGTCATCTGAAAGACGCATCATATGCTGCTGATTGAACCAGCGCAGGCGATCTTCGTTGAAAGCAGCGGGGCTTTTCTGAAAGTTAGCTATCGTAAAGGATTCGATCAACTCCTGCGGTGAGAAGATTTCCTGCTCTGTGCCGGGATGCCACCCCAGCAGGGCGAGATAGTTGACGACGGCTTCCGGCAGAAAGCCTGCCTCACGATAGGTACGGGCCTCGAAGCTCGGATCGCGCTTCTTGAGCTTCTTGCCCTCATGATCGGTCACAAGAGGGAGGTGGATGAACTGAGGCGGCGGGTATTCCAGTGCCTCGAACATCTGGAGATGCAGCGGCGTCGATGGAATCCATTCCTCACCCCGCAAGACGTGGGTAATGCCCATCGCCCAGTCATCGACTACCGTCGCCAGATGATAGGTGGGGAATCCATCGGACTTAATCAGGACAGGATTCTGGGGAACACGGTCAAAGTCAAATTGGATTTCGCCACGAATGGCATCTTGAAGTGTGATCGTGCCGGAAGATGGAGTTTTGAGACGCACGATGTCGGGTTCGTCTGCCGGGCGAAATGCGTGACCGACCTCTATCAGCTTCTCTGCCGCCTGCTGATAGAGAAGGAGACGCTCTGATTGGCGGTAGGGAGCATGGGGGCCTCCAGCATCCGGGCCTTCATCCCAATCTAACCCCAGCCAGCGTAGGAGGCCCATCATATCAGCCTCCGCCGATGGGTTATAGCGGCTCTGATCGGTGTCGTCGATGCGCAAGAGAAAGCGCCCGCCGGTAGCGCGCGCCAGAAGCCAGTCAAAGAGGGCCGTACGCAGATTGCCCAGATGCGGCGGCCCGGTGGGGCTGGGGGCAAAGCGCACAATCGCAGGGTCGGTCATCGTTTCATCGCTCGTTTGAATCGGATGGACGCGCAAAGATCATACGGCCCGCCGAGGTTTGCAAGACCTTAGTCACCGTAACTTCAATGGTCTCATTGATCGAACGGCGGCCCCCTTCGATCACGACCATTGTGCCGTCTTCCAGATAGCCAACCCCCTGCCCGATCTCGCGCCCTTCCTGGATCACCATGATCTGCATTTCTTCGCCGGGGAGGAAGACGGTCTTGACGGAATTGGCAAGGTCATTCACGTTCAGCACCAGAACGCCCTGAAGCTCGGCAATCCGATTCAAGTTAAAATCGTTGGTCAGGATGGCGCAGCGAAGCTGCTTCGCCAGAACGATCAGCTTCTCGTCTACTGCCTCGACGCCTTCCACGTCCATATCGGTGATCGTCACAGGAACCAGGGATTCCTTTTGGAGTCGGTTTAGCATATCGAGACCGCGACGACCGCGATTCCTGCGGAGGGGGTCCGAGGAGTCGGCAATGTGCTGAAGCTCGCCGAGCACAAAATTAGGGACGAGCATCGGGCCCATCACAAACCCGGTCTGGCTTATGTCGGCAATGCGACCATCAATGATCACGCTGGTATCCAGAAGAATCTGGCGACTGGGGGTCAATCCACGAGACTGGTCGCCGAGCGTTAGACTGGGGAACTGCCCCTGGAACAACTCAAACACATCACGGCGACGCATAGAAAAAGTTGCGATGCCGAAATAGCCAAATACAATCGCACTGATGGCTGGCATAACGGTATTATACGGTTGGGGAAGTGAAGATAGCGGAAGTGAGAGCAAGGCCGCGATCAACAATCCAATGACAAGACCAATTACGCCAGCTACAAGCTGCTGGGCTGGCAGGCGGCTCAGATAATTACGCAGGGTGCGTGCCGGGCGGGTAGTGAAGTGCGGCGTCAGGATCAAACCAAACAACGCCCCGATCAGGGATGAAGTCATCGCCCAGATTTCGGGACGCTCCCCGGCAAGGGCTGCCAGACGAACGCCAACGTTCAGCCCCCCTACCGCGAAGATTATCATCCCTAATAAACGCAAAAAAAACTCGAAGCTCATTTCGTCTCGGTTTGGAGAGTCAGCGAATGGCTGAAGGAGCAGGAAGATGCTCCACTGGATTAAGTTTCATAGAATGTAAGGCTGTGTGCCTTCCCCCATCGTGAAATTTTAGCATACCTGACCGGGGGTAGCAATCGATGAATGGTAAGACATTGGTGCAGGCACGGCCTGACTCTGACAAGGAGTATGATTTTGCACGAGGATTCGAGCATCTCTATTTCGGGGCTGGATGGCTATCCACTGGGCGCAACGATTCATCGCGCTGGTGATCACGGGAGCGTGCAAGCAGTGATCGTACTGAGTTCGGCGGCAGGGGTGCAGCGGAAGTTCTACCGTCATTATGCTGAGTACCTTGCTGAAAACGGG
>JAHEME010000330.1 GCA_024643825.1 Chloroflexota bacterium
TGACAGCATAGGTTCAGTGATGAACATCACACGGGGCAGCGACATTCATCGCGGCGGGTATTGAGTGCAGTATAGGGGTTGACCAATTCCCGGAGAAGTACCAGATGTCACGCACAAATGTGTGTATTGTCATCACAAAACAGCCCATGTCGAGAGCGAGTCCGAAACCTTACTGGCGCAGGAGTGTTTCATGATTATCCACCACCTTTGACAGGAAAACGACCATGCTGCGTATCGCTGACCGTGTAACCGGGTTCGGAGCTTCGATTTTCGCCGAGATGACCGCGCTGGCGAATCAGCACCACGCCATCAATCTTGGGCAGGGATTTCCCGACTTCCCTGCGCCAGAGTTCCTCAAGACCGCCGGGGTGCAGGCCATCGAAGCCGATGTCAACCAGTATGCGCCGGGGATGGGCATCCTCGATTTACGTCAAGCATTGGCGAAGAAGTTTGAGCAGCACTACAGCCTGAACTTCGACCCGGCGGCTGAGATCGCCGTGACTGTCGGCGCGACAGAAGCCATCTTCGCATCCATCATGGGGCTGGTGAATCCCGGCGATGAAGTGATCGTATTCGAGCCGTACTACGATTCATACGTCCCTGCCATCCTGTTCGCCGGAGGTGTGCCAAAGTTCTATACCCTGCAGCCGCCGGATTGGTCAGTTGACCCGGAAGCCCTCACTGCCCTCTTTACTGACCGCACCCGCCTGCTCCTTCTCAACACGCCCCACAACCCAACGGGCAAGGTTTTCAGCCGGGAGGAAATGACTCTCCTCGCCGAACTGTGCCAGCGATACGATGTCCTTGTGCTTGCTGATGAAGTCTACGAATACCTCACCTATGGTGAGACCGTGCATATCCCAATGGCGACTCTTCCGGGCATGCGCGAGCGCACCCTTACCGTCTCCAGCCTGGGCAAGACCTTCAGCGCAACGGGCTGGAAAGTCGGCTGGGCGGCAGGCCCTTCTGATCTGATCACCGGGTTGATGCGCGTTCGCCAGTTTGTCAGCTTCTGCGGAGCCGCCCCGCTTCAAAAAGCTGCTGCCGAAGCCTTTGCCGCGCCCGAATCGTATTACACGGAACTGAGAACCTCGTACCAGGCCAAGCGCGACTATCTCGTCGAAGGGCTGCGCGAGGCCGGTCTGAAACCCCTCTCGCCATCTGGGACCTACTTCATCATGGCAGACATCCACGAGTTAGGCTTCCCCGATGATGTAGCCTTCTGCAAGCATCTCATTACAGAAGCTGGTGTCGCCGCTATCCCGCCCAGCGCCTTCTATCACAACCCGGCAGATGGCGCCGGGTTAGCCCGATTCGCCTTCTGCAAAACGCAAACCGCACTCGAAGAAGCCGTCAACCGCCTCAAACGCGGCATCTAATCAGCTTTGCGTTAGTCAAACCCAAACGAGTAGATCGGATCATACGGCTCGATCAGCGAACGATTTCGATCCAGCAGCCGATACGCGGTATCGAATGCCACATGATACGATGCCCACGTTGCCCTGCTGTGACGCCCATCCATACGGAGTAGGTGCGACCGTATCCACGGCCCAGCCTGATCCCGAATCTCCGGGCCATAATTGGTCATAAGGGGTAGCAAATCTGGCACAGCATCCGCTGAAAGCGATCCCAGATAGGCCACGTCCAGTTCTTCGCCACGCGCATACCGGGCGAGGTTTTGCCGCACGATGAACGCATCCGGGTTGAGCATGTCCAGCGTCGCCGAAAAGCCGATCACCGCTACCAGCGCCGCCGTCGCAAAGTAGCGCGTCCGATCCGTCAGCAGCATCACCAGGAAGACCGCCAGCAGAATCGCCAGCCATACCATGAACACATGCGGATGCACCCGCAGCCGCGTGAAGCCGTAGGCCAGCTCGTACAATTGCATTCGCTCAAACGCAGAGCCGAGGATGATGATCGCCATCACGATCAGCAGCCCGCTTCCTATCAGAAACGTGGTTCGCTGCCCCGCAGTCTCTCGACTCGTCAGGTAGTCCAGCCCCAGGATCAGGCTGAGGGTGATCAGCGCCACCCACAGCAGTTCAAAGAATCCACGCCGTGCATATTCGGAATAGGTCAGCCCCTGACTTTGCAGGAAGGCTTCCCCGCCAAACAGCGCGGCGAACTGAATCGCCACAAAGATCAGGAACAGCGCATCCACGCTGAACAGAACAACCGACGCTTCCAACGCGCCCAGCCTGCCGCGCAGCAGGGGGCGAGCAGGGGGAGGAGGTTCCGCAACCTCAGTTGCTTCCTCGGTTTGTTCGGGCTTCGAGGCTCTCAGCCCAAGCGAAGTCAGTCCCCGCACCCACGATCCACTGAGCGCATAGGCCAGCCCGCCCATGAACAGCCATGCCAGAACCCCGGTGAGCAGTGCATGTCCCACCAGATCGGACAAATTCAGCGCATCCAGAATACGCTCTACGCCCTGGTTGAAAATCAGGTCTGCCGACGAAAACAGGATCGTGAAGATGCACAGGAACGGGAGCGCGATCAGCACACCAAACAGCACGCGGCGCACCGGGCGGCCTACGCTGCCCTCCCGCGAGCGCACAATGCGGAAGCCGCGCCCGATCAGCGGGGCCGCCATGAGAAATGTGAGGAGGCCGCTTTCAAACATCTGAAGGGCGTAATCCATCACTCCAAGCTCAAACATCGGTTTGGTGGAGAGCCTGTTGATCAGCAGCAGAAACAGCAGCAGCGTGCCGCTGATGTTCAGAAAGCGCGGCAAGGGGGCCGCCCGTACCGCTGACATCGCCGCAAAGAATAGCAGCGGGATCACCAGCCAGACGTTCGCAGTAGTGATGCGGCTCCCTTCCGCCAGACTCAGCGCAATAATCACTAACACCGCCAACAGGATTACAATCGGCAGCGAGACTCCCAATGGCTGATCATAGAAGAGCAGATCGCTAGCCAACCCCAGCCCAAAGCCTGCGGCTACCACCACCAGTGGATACTTCATTCGTGAAAGTTCCATCAGATCTCCATCGTCGCTTGCAATAGAAGAATTATCACGTCCCCCTACTACCAGAATCTACACCATCCCTGTCAAAACCTGCCGGATGATCACCCCACACGAACCCACTTTTCACAAAACGATCTCCCATCAGGTTATAGTGATGTACACTCGCCCAATGAGGAAAATGCCTATGCCGGAACCCGTCCTTCGCTTTGAAGACACCATCGAGCGTTACCATGCTGAGATCTATCGCTACGTCTGGCGATTACTCGAAGCGACCAGCGGCGGCGATGCCGCACAGGAAGCCGCCGATGTAGTGCAGGATGCGTTCATGCGAGCTTATCAGGCCTTTCCGCGCCTGCGGCCTAACAGCAATGTACGGGCATGGCTGTATAAGATTGCCACCAACTGCACATATACCTCCATGAAAAAGTTCCGCCCAGCCATTTCCATCGATGGCATCGAAGAGCATGTTCCCCATTCAGAACCGCCGCCCGATCAGGAAATGGCGGAGAATGAAACGCGCTCCCTACTGCGCCACCATATCGAGGCACTCCCACCGAATCAGCAGGCCGCGCTGGTGATGCGCCATCTGCACGGATTGGAATACCCTGAAATCGCGCTGGCGCTGAACTGCTCCGAAGAGAGCGCCCGCGCCAATGTCTCACACGCGCTGCGCCGCCTGCGCCGCGAACTGACCGAAACATCATCAATACAGGAACATTCTCATGAATAACCTCGAAGAACATCTCGATCACCTCCTGCCTGCTCCACCAGAATCCGCTGTCACCGCCTCGCTTGCACAGGTGCAGACATGGTTTGCGGAAACAGTGCCGCTAATCCGCTGGGCTTCGCTGGAGACCCCCGTTGGCAGGTTGTACTTCGCCTCCGGGGAATCGGGCGTTACCAATGTCGAGATCGGAATTTCCGAGACTACGTTCCTTTCCCGCCTCGATCCGCTGGCCCACGCCGAGCAAAATTCCGATGCGCTCCGAGCCATCACCACCCAGTTCCGCGAGTACTTCGACCACCAGCGAAGTCGCTTTGAAGTCGCGCTTGACTTGACCAGCGTATCCGCGTTTCAGCGCCGTGTGCTGGAAGCCATCAGCCAGATTCCAGTGGGCACAGTCTGGACGTATGCCGAGGTCGCCAGAGCCATCGGCAGACCATCTGCCAGCCGCGCCGTAGGCCACGCTCTCAGCACCAACCCCGTGTTGATCCTCGCGCCCTGCCACCGTGTGATCGCCAGTGATGGCAGTCTGCGGGGGTACAAGGCCGGGCTGAACGTGAAGCAGCACCTATTGCAATTTGAGGGTGCGTTATAAGGGAAACGCTTCTGGGAGGGATTCTGTGACAGAGAGGCGACGCGGGATCAGGGAAGCAGGGTCTCCCCGCGAATCAGATCATCCCACGATTCGCGGGCACGAATCAGGGCAGGCGAGCCTTCCATCGGAATGATCACTTCGGCGGCACGCCGGCGGCTGTTGTAGTTGGAAGCCATGCTTGAGCCATACGCCCCCGTATGCAGAATCGCCAG
>JAHEME010000331.1 GCA_024643825.1 Chloroflexota bacterium
TGAGGTCATGGCTTATGTAGCAAACGCAGTAATGAAGGACAGTAAAACTCAACAGAAGCCAGCCTACGGAGACATTCAAGGCTCAGAGGTCGGAGGCGACTTCGTTTTCCAGTTTCCTACTCACATAGTTGTAAATGTTCCCGCAAACAAGGAAGGAGGAATCAATACAGGTCTGAAATTACAGAAAGGCGACCAGGTAACGCTTCACACATCTGGTATTATAAGTTATGACAGTGGCAATCACTTTACCAATGCGGACGGCGTTCTCTGCAGTTCGCAAGGGCAACCACTTGCCCATCCGCAAGCTCTTAAGACGATGATCTGGCCGCATAGCGACGCATACCGCACAAAAACTGGCGATGGAATTATTGGTGCCTTGATTGGATGGGTAGACGTTTACGACGAAAATACAGCTTTCCACGTAGGATCTGACGCGACATTCGTCATTGAAAATGATGGGGTCCTGCATCTTGCGGTCAACGACGCCAAAGGAACCTATGGTGACAATCAAGGTGAGTACCAAGTCTCAATTCATATCGGATCAAAGTGAATCACAACTGAGCGACAACGGCTAAATACTCCGAGTTGAAATCCAGCCAAGTTCACGGCATGGCACATTCCTAACCTGTAGCGGGGCAATCTTCGGTATGTGGCCCAGCGCCAGACGAAGAATTGATTTTGCCAACCTCGCGAAGAATCGAAGCGCGGTCAGCCCACTGGCCTCGCTTTTTGATTCGTGGTACTGTGAGTAGTGTTAAGCAACAACACAGCCCTCGGAGGTTTCGAGAGCTATGGATCACCGCTGCCGCGCTGGCGGTGATCGTCTGGCTGAGTCCGTCGGAGACTCACTATCGCGCCCGCCCTGGGTAAACCGCCGCCGCCACCCTCCGTCTGATGCAGCGCATTGGATGAGCCAATCCATACCTCACGGTATGCACCGCAGCAATCAATGTACTGGGTGAGTCCGGTACCTACCGGCTCACATCACATCTGAAGCATCACAACGGAGGCAATCAACATGCGTATCCCTCTCTTTGCTCGTGTTCCACTGCTTCGTGGCCCACTCATTGGAATCTTCGTGGGCATGGTGATCGGCGTGGTCGGCTACTTCCTCGCATTTGTGGCCTCAGGTGGCGCGGCGCGTGAGGCGGCGCTCCTCGATACCGCCTTCGTACCCAATAAAGCCGCATTGGAAGCGCTGCCTGCCCAATCGCAGGTGGTGCTGCAAGGAACTCTGGACAGCAACACGGAATTGGACTCCAACGGACTGGTGGCGTACATCGTTCATCGAGTAGTCGAGCGCCCGAACACCTCTGACTCAGGCAAGAAGCATCGCTGGGAATTCGTCGAGTCCAACTTCGCCCTGCTTTCCTTGCAAATGGAGGGGGGATCGATGCTGATGACCGCCCCCGGCGACATCGTCACGATCACCGGCAGCCCCCATGAAATCATCGATACCAGCACGGAACTTCCCGGAACTGCCCGCACGTTTCTCTATAAGGGTCAAAACCTGGGGACGGGCGCGCGGCGCATCACCGGGTTGAAGAACGGCGATGTCGTCACCGTGATCGGTGTCCGATCAGGCAATGGCGGCGTTCAATTGAGCCGCGTCCATGCCGGAGATGTCGCTTCCTTCCGGGCCGCACTCAAAGCCGAATCGACTGGCACGGGAATCTTTGGCTTTGCGGCGCTGGCCCTCGGCGGGCTGATTGTGATCCTCAGCATCCTGGCGCTGTTCCGCCAGAGGTCGTGACCCTGGGTCGCTGCGCTTCATCGGAGATTGCTCAAGTTTGTTGAGGCTGTGTAGAGGTTCGTCAGGTGACAGGCGAGGCCAGTAGACTGACCTCGCTTTGTGATTGATGATCGTTTTGTATGGCCGAGCGGATTACCGAGAGAGGGATAGACGGGGGTAGCTCATCCCCCTGCCTGACTCAACCGTACCGCATCCGGCGGAATCTCCATCAGCACCACCAGCCGCGAGACAAGCTGGCTGAAGATCGGCGCGGCGGTGTGCGACCCCCACTCCGAGGAACTGGTGCGATCCAGCTTGATCAGCACCAGGAACTGCGGGTCATCCACCGGGCCAAAGCCCACAAAGCTGCCGATGGTGGCGTTTGGATCGTAGCCGCCGGGGATGGGGATCGAGGCCGTGCCCGTCTTCCCGGCGATACTGTAGCCCGGAACCAGCGCCGATGAGGCTTCGGTCTCCAGGGCGGTCTGCATCATGCGGGCGAGTTCCTGCGCGGTCTCCGGGGAGATCGCCCGGTTCACGACGGTCGGCTCGTAGGTCGTGATCGTGCCATCAGCGTCCACCCGCTGCGTGACCATGTGCGGCTGCATCAGCAGGCCATCGTTGGCAATCGCGCCGATGGCTGCCACCAATTGGATCGGCGTGATGGCGATCCCCTGCCCATACGAGTTGGTGGCGAGGTCAGACTCGAACCAGTTGGCGTTGCCCGGTCTGCGCAGCGTTCCTTGAATCTCCCCCGCGAGGTCAATGCCCGTCACCTGCCCAATGCCGAACGCATCCAGCCCCGCATAGAACTTCGTTGGCCCGGTGCGCAGGGAGAGCGTCGCCGCCCCCACGTTGAGCGATTTGCCCAGGAGTTGGGTCATCGACGTGATGCCGTGCCCGATGTTATCCCAGTTGTGAATCTCGATCCCGGCCACATCCAGCACTTCGGTGTCGTCATAGGTGCTGTCTGGCTGCACGACGCCATTTTCCAGCGCAATCGCCATTGTCAGCGCCTTGAGCGTGCTGCCAGGTTCGTACTGATCGGAGACAGACGGATCAGCGAATAACGTCCCGTCTTCCGAGTAGTAGCGGTTGGGATCATAGGTGGGGCGGGAGGCCATCGCCAGGACTTCGCCCGTCTTCGGGCTGTAGATGATGATCGTTCCGCTGGGCGCACCCGTCGAACCCAGCGCCTTATCCAGTGTATCTTCAGCAAGGAACTGGATTTCGCTGTCGAGGGTCAGATATAGGTCGGAGCCATTGCGCCAGCCTTCGCCGCGCGCGGCATCGAAGGGGATGCGGCTCTGATCTTCGATCCCCACCTGACCCGCCAGCACGTCATTGTAATAGCCTTCGATGCCGTAGAAGCCTTCATTATCCAGACGAACGAAGCCGAGAAGCTGCGAGGCCAGCGTCCCATGCGGATAGTAGCGGCGCGTCAGGGGCGTGATGACTACCCCGTCGAGGTCGAGTGCCAGCACGCGCTGGCCCATCGATGCGGGGGCGGGGCGCACCAATTGGATATACGGCTCCGGGCTGGATAGTTCCGCCAGCAGATCGTCATATGGTAGACCCATCGCATCGGAGAGCTTCTGCGCCGTGCCTTCGCGGTCGAGGATCAGCACCGGGGAGAGGCCGATCTCGTACTCGATGGCATTGGTCGCCAGCAGCACGCCATGCCGATCATAGAGTTCGCCGCGTGGCGGATGGATAGATACCTGATGGCGGTATTCCGTGAGCGCTGTCTCCGCGAAGTAGGCGGAATCCACGTAGAACTGAAGCGTGATCAGGCGGTACGTGATCAGCCCACTGAGGATGATGAGCAGTGCGCCAATAAAGCGCAATCGGCGGCGCAGACCTTCATTGTTCATAGGCGGAATAGTGCCCTCGTAGAACTTTTTGTGTCGTTCACGTGTAGTATACCGCAAAGCGGTTGCCTTCTTTTGAACACACGCCATCGATTTGGATTGAAGATTCTGGATGTGAGATGACTCTACTCTACAGAGAGTGAGTCTTGATCCAGGCGAAACGACAGGATCACATGCCATGATGAGCACAAAACCGCTGTGGAAACACAATCCTCCCGCCGTGCTCGGAGCCGTATTCGCACTGTGGGCGGCGCTTGCCGCCTGCGGCCTTTCCTCGAACGGCGCATCCTCGGCGCTGACCGGGCAAGATTCCGCGCAGATCGTCACCGCCACAGTGACCGGCGAAGCCCCATTCCTGAGAACAGAGCCAACTGTGATGCCTGTTCTGACATCGGAAGCTGCGGCAGTCAGCACATCTGCCTCCCCAATCTACACCTCGACGCCGCTCCCGACCGGGTTTGTACCCCCGCCCCCTGCGGCGGCCCTGCCCACCTCGACGCCCGTCCCCCTGCTGGGAACCGCCCCCGCAGACGCGATCCAGGTCGCCCAGCCGCAGATCGGATTCTTCATGGTCGATCCGTCGGATCGCCTCGCGGCGGGGCAGGCTGTCACGATCTCGTGGAGTGTGGCGAATGCGATATGGGGTTCGGTGCGCTATGAAACGGTCACCGATCCGAATGGGCCGCCCGTCTGGGGAGAGGCATTCTATTTAGATTCGCCGAGCGGATCACACCAGTTCACCATCCAACCACCCGCCGAGGGCAGCGCGCTCTACATCATCTTCACGTTGGAAGCGAGCAACGGCATCTACGATCCAGTGACTCAGAGCCTCAACGCGCCGATCCTCGAAGCCTTCGCGGTGATCAACGTCCCGGTCGTGTGCGCG
>JAHEME010000332.1 GCA_024643825.1 Chloroflexota bacterium
CACCCAGCCCTGCTCACCTCCCGAAGTTTGCACGAAGACCCAGCTTCCATTGAGGTCGCGCCCCAGTAGAATCAGCGGCTCGCCTGCACCCAGAGACGTAATCGTGTCAAATGTGGTTCCCGGCCCCTCTCGTAGATTCGAGCCAAAGGCCAGCACCGCCTGAAGCTGCGAAGGTGTGGGCGTCGGAAGCGGAGTCGCAGTGGAAGAATCCACTGAAGTTGGCGTCTCTTGCGGAACTTCCGTAGGGGACGGCAGGAAGGTTGCCGTCGCGGTTGGCGGCGGTGTAAAGGTAGGGAATGGCGTGTATGTGGGCAGCGGTGTGTAGGTAGGGGCGGGAGCGCCTAGGCTGCCGAGACTGCATCCAGCAAGCAGCGTGGCCGTGATAAGTAGACCTGCTGATAAGTTTCGCTTCACGGTCAATTTTCCTTTGAATTCTCAAGTGTATGCGGGTGGGTCATGATTGATCTCGACCACTCACCGCGCACATTGTACCCCGCCGCCTTCAGTTGACAAGGTACGATATTCCTACGGAAGAAAACCCCATGCTCAGTCTAGGTTCGTGGGGTCTGCCCAGGGGGGCGGCTTCCCGGTCAGCCTGTAAGCCGCGTTCTGTCCAGCAACGCTGGCGGAGCCAGCGCCGCCTCGGTGATCATCTCTCTGGGACGCACGTTACCGTACGCCTCGTGCAGCCTACCCAGGACTCAGATGGTACGAGCAGCACCTTGTCCCTGCTTGGCCTTGCTCCGGATGGGGTTTGCCTGGCCGCCTCTGTCGCCAGAAGCGCCGGTGTGCTCTTACCACACCGTTTCACCCTCACCAATTTCCCCAGAGGGGAAACTGGCAATATTCCTCTCTGTTGCACTATGCCGTCGGGTTCCCCCGCCTGGCTGTTAGCCAGCATCCTGCTCTATGGAGCGCGGACTTTCCTCCGCCCGGTCGAAACCGGGCCGCGATCACCCGGCCAGCCGAGAAGCCGCCCCCCTGGGCAGACTCTTCCAACTGTACTTCTATTATAACCCTCTCCAATGCGTTCATCAGGCGCACACGCTGAGATTTCATGCCGATGACGGTTCTCCTCGCCCCAACGCCGCATGGATAAGACGTTGTGCACGCGCCAGAAGCGTATTACGGCCCAGCACAAGCAGCACGGCCACGAAGACCAGCGAGAACATACCACCTTTGTAGACGATGGCAGCGAGTCGCATCTCTGGAGTCCACAACCACCCCATCACCAGTGTGATCGCCGCACTGACGGCCACCGCCGCCAGTGGCAATCCGAAGATTCCCCGGTAATCCACATCAACGGAATCTTTTAGGAGATCGCGACAAAAGATCGCGAATCCAACGATTACCGTGATCCCTGCACTGATGGCTGCCCCATTCGCACCCCACAACAGCGTCAGCGCCGTACACGTCACGACCATGACCACCGACTGCACGATCCCGTACCGGGTCATCACATGGACTCGCTTCAGCGCCGGGGCCAGCGATCCCACCGCATCATTGAGGGGTCGCACCATTGAATACACCAGGAGAAGCTGCACCATCGGAACTGCCCCGATCCACCGATCCCCCAGATACAGAGGCACAAAGTCCGGGGCGATGAGCGCCAGCCCAACCGATGCGGGCATCACAATCAACGCGACGGCATCCAGCACAAAGCTGACTGCTTCCGAGAGTGCCTGCCGATTGTCCTTCACCTGTGCGTAGGTGGCCCCGGCAACACCCATCACGCCCCCGACAATCGACATCGGCACAAGCGACAGATTGTAGGCTTTCTGATACAGCCCCAGAATCGGCGTCCCGGAGATAGTCCCAACGGCAATGTCGTCATACTGAAAGGCGAGGAACGAGCCAATCCCCCCCCACAGCATATACCGCCCTTCCCCAATCAGAGCACGCGCCCGTTCCATCGAAAACAGAAACCGGGGCCTTCGCGGGGCCAGAATCCATACCCCCATGCAGTACACCCCAACGCGAACCGCGTACCCTCCTAGCAACGCATTAGCCGCCCATCCGCGCAGCGCAAAGAACGCGGTTGACGTCAGTTGAGCGACGGTCGCCGCCAACGTCACCAGCGAAATCGTGCCATAGCGAAGTTCGCGTGCCAGCAGACTCTCCGGTGTGGAAGCGATCCCCTCATTCTCGAAGATTGACAGGGCCGTTACCGCTACCGCCATGACGATCACCTGCCCGCCGTAAAACATCCGCAGCAGAGGGCTGACCGCCGCCACCAGAACCAGCACCGCCGCACTGAACCCGACACTGAGCCAGAACTGCGTCGAGATTTCGATATCATCTGGGTCGGTTCGCGCAATGATCAGGCTGTTGAACCCCCACAGCTTGATACGCGCAAAGAACAGGCTGATCGCCATCGCCAGCCCAAAAACGCCAAAATCGGCGGGGGCAATCAGCCGCGCCAGGATCGCGCCAAACACCAGCCCCACAATCTGCATGGCGTACCCACCGAGCGTATAGAGTACAGCGCCGCGTACTACGCGCCCGGATACTGACACGCAACCTCCAGGTTATGCGAAGAAAAGATCGAAATTACATATGAATACAAATGACGGGTAGATCAACCAGGGGAGCCACTATCCCCTGACCACTGGCAGTTGATCGAGGAAGAACGGCTCCCAGAGGGTGCTTTCTAGCTGGCAGCAGGCTTCATCAGCTCCTCGATCTTGTCGATGAGTTGGCGGGGGGTAACTGGTTTCGTGAGGTACAGATCCGCACCGAGTTCCTGGGCATACTCACGCATCACACTCTGCTCATGGGCTGTGAGTATGATGATCGGGATATGCTTTCCGTCCGCGTCCATCGCCCGAATCTGAGTGACAACCTGGTAGCCATCCACACCCGGCATGGCGATATCTGCAATGACCAGATCGGGTTTCTTCTCTTTGAATACTCGGATCCCCGACTCGCCGTCCTGCGCGCTGACGACTTCATAGTCCGCCTTGCCCAACGCCAGGTTCAGCATTTCCAGAATGACTCGGTCATCATCAATGACAAGGATATTGGCCTTTGCCATCTCGACGCTCCTTACTATTTCATAAACTAATTCATAACAGCATAAAGTGGTTCACGATTTGGCGCAACTACTACGCAGCAATCCCGGTGTTTTTCGCCAGCCACCGCGCCAGGGCCAGATACCACGTACCGAGAAACAACATGTAGATGTCCCCGATCCATAGAACTACTCGCCACACACCCAGCAGAGGGAAGTTTCCAAACACCAGCGCGGCAGTCAGCGCCAGCACCGGAACCTCCGCCATGAGCGCCGCAAACACGAGACCCGCAGGTGTCGCGGCTCCCCGCCGCACAACGGTTAACTGCCACGCAGCAAACACCAGAAACAAAACGCCCATGCCCTGATAGGCTATCGCAGGCAGCAGCGAAGCTGTACCCAGCAGCGAATCGACCGTTCGCGGCACGAACAGCAGTACCGCGCCGAGAAACCAGTTCAGTACCATATCCGGGAGGATGATCCGCCGTACTGTCAGATTGTGTGCTCGTTCAAGCGTCACTGACTGCCTCCTGCATAGCTTCCTGATCCGCCAGCATCATTCGAATTGACCGGAGCTGCCTCGCTGCGGCATCGCGCCAGGTGTCTTCGCCCAGCGCAAGATAGGCCATCATGTCCTGCGCGGCAGCCTCATAATTCCCCGCTGCCTGCTGCGCCATCCCCCGGTTGAACAATGCCTCCGGCCAGTCAGGACGCAGCCCCAGCGCCAGGTTGAGATCGCGGATGGCATGTGGGAATCGGCCTAACTCGCGCCACAGCAGAATCCCCCGCTCCAGATACGCAATCCCCAGACCGGGATTCACTCCTACCGCCCTCTGGTAGTCTTCCACCGCGCTCTGAAACTCGTCCGTATCCGCATGGACGATCCCATAATGGCGATGCACGCGCCCCGACCACAGATAGTACATGGCCTGAAGCCGTTTCAGAATTCCCGGAGTTTCTGGCAGTTCGGTCGGCATGATCACTTCACTCAAAAGCATCTGTTGCCACGAATCCAGCAGCGTGACATGACTCACCGTTGAACTATATCCGATTCCCTGGATACCGAGCAACCACAATCGGCTCCTCGCGTACTTTTGGAATGAAATTGCAATTTCGACAAGTTCACCGGGCAGTGGTACAATTCCGCTCATCGAAGCAGGAAATCTATGAGGAGGTGCTGTTTGGCAAACATCCAATCAGCCAAAAAGCGCATCAGGCAAATGGAAAAGCGTCGTATCCGCAACCGCGTACATCGCGGGCGCGCGCGTACTGAGGTCAAGAAGGCTCGGATCGCGCTCGCATCGGGCGATGCCCCCAACTCGGTGGAAGCAGTTCGGGAAGCCGTCCGATGGCTGGATCATGCCGCCAGCAAGGGCGTGATTCACAAGAACAATGCTTCACGCCGGAAGGGTCGCTTGATGAAGCATCTGGCTGCGCTCGAAGCGCAAGCCAAATAAAAGGGGCGGAGCCGA
>JAHEME010000333.1 GCA_024643825.1 Chloroflexota bacterium
AGTCCCGGACGAAGCTCAACAAATCCCAGTAGCACGCTACGAAACCAATCTTGGGCCTTTAGACTTGATTCAGATTACTTCGGTAGAAGGTGATCTTGAAGCCCTCCTTCTCGCTGATCTAGCCCCTGATCCCACCACAATGACGAATGAGTACACGGCTCTTGCTGCTGCCCTCTCCACCGAGATCGACGCTGGTCTAATTCTCGTCTATCCGCCTTCCCATGCAGGGATGCTCGCCGCACACACCAGTCGATCCGTCCTGCCGCTAACGGCAGATCGGTGGCCCCTTGACTCAGCATCGGTCGAAGCAGCACTGAGCGTTGTTTCCGTGGAGGATCAACCCACTTTAGTTGATGTTGTCTTCGTAAATGAGACAGTTGTCGATCCTGCGCGCGTGATTCCACTGGCCCTTCAGCAACAGCTATACTGGCAGAGCGAAGCCTGGTACGGCCTGCTGCACCAGATCAGCTACATTACCGGGCCAAAGAGTCCCCAACTCGCACCATTGAATGCACAATATGAAGGCGGAATCACTCTGGAATCCGCCTCGATCATCAATCCTACCGTGCAGCCTGGAAGCCCGGTGCTTGTCAGCCTCCAATGGAACACTCCGACTCCCATCCGCGATTCGTTCAAGGTCTTCGTTCACATTCTGGATGACTCCGATCAGCCCATCGCCCAGGTGGATTCGATCCCGGGGGCAGGGCTGTTCCCCATGCCTTCATGGGAACCCGGTCGTCCCGTCAGTGATCGCTACGCAATCTCCCTGCCGCCAGATGTTCCTCCTGGGATCTATCGTGTGTGGGTGGGCATCTATCAGCCAGAAAGCGGTCTGAGACTTCGCGTGATCGCCGGGGTGGATGCAAGTCCCGACAGGGTTAGCATCGGCACAGTCACCGTTGACGCGGCACCATAGCGCCACCCCATTGACAGTCACATGCGATACAATCCAGTATGGAACCCATGATGTATTCATACGGGTGAGGAGAGTCGCAAAGTAAAATGGAATTCCATCGCCGTGTTCATATTGCACCGGGCGTATATCTGAATCTGAGCAAGCAAGGCGTTGGCTTGAGCGTTGGGATCAAGGGCGTCCACTATTCAATCGGGCAAACGGGCCAGCATGTATCTGTTGGAATTCCCGGCACAGGTGTCTATTTTCGCAAGAAGATTGGCGGCAAAAAGCCAAAGCAAGCGCAAAGTGAGGCAGCCGCGTCAGGTGTGGTCAGCCATCGACACGCCCCCGTCGAGGCTCCCGCGCCGCTTGCCATCCCCAAACCAGGAATAACCGCCTCCACCAGCGAGAAGAAGTTCTACCAGGGCACACTGGCCTATCAGCAAGGAGACTACCAGCAGGCGCACGACTATTTCCGCCCACTGATCGATCAGGAGGATACCGCCAATGACGCACTCTTGATGGGATCTCTATCAGGAAGTTACACCAATCAATATGACGAAGCCATCGATATGCTGACCGTCTTACTGTCATCCGACCAGTCACCGCTGCCAGGCGAACCCGGATCGCTCGTTCTCAAGTATCTGCCGGAAACGACGATTAAGGTTCCCCTGACACAGTTTTCGATGCTGGAACGCCCGCTTGATATGTCTATCGTTCCGTTTGTGCTGGCCGATTTGCTGCGCGCACAGAACCGCATCGACGAAGCCATTGACGTTCTCGTTGATCTGTATGCCGAGATGCAGCACTTCAGTTTGTTGGCACTGGTGCTGGCTGATCTCTATACGTTTGAAAGCCGCTACGACGACCTCTATGAATTACTTTCCACCAGTGTGCAGGGTCTTCAAAACGAAGATGATCCATCTATGGAGATGCTCTACTACTGGGCGGTCGCTTTGACTGTCAAAGAGATGTACGATGCCGCTGCTGAGGTATACAAACAGGCCCTTGCTAAAACGAGCGGTCGCAATCCCGAATTGGTCAAACTCCTGGAATATGGTCGCGCCGATCTGTACGAACGCTGGGGCAAGACAGCCGATGCTTCTCGGTATTTCGCCAAGCTGCTCGCAGCAGATCCCACCTTCTATGACGTGGCAGGCCGCGCGGAAGCACTCAAGACGGGTTCAAGCCAGTGATGCAGGGACAGCCAGCCCCGGAAAGACTCGTCCTGACGGCTGCTAGCGATGGCGAGCGTATCGATCAGTTCGTGGCGGCGGCAGTTCCTGCTCTGAGCCGTACCGAGGTGCAGCGGCTGATCAAAGCCGGGGAGATTCGCGTATCCGATGAGCCTGTGAAATCATCCTATCGCCTGACGGTAGGGGAGCAAATTGAGATCACCATCCCTGCCATCGAGGAACACAGCGTGCTGGCGGAAGATATTCCCCTGGAGGTACTGTACGAAGATGACGATCTGGCAGCCGTCAACAAGCCTGCCGGAATGGTGGTGCATCCAGCGCAGGGCAACGAATCAGGCACTCTCGTCAATGCGGCCCTCGCGCGCTGGCCGCAGATGCGGCGCATAACCGGGGAGGAACGTGCGGGCATCGTCCACCGACTCGACAAAGATACCTCTGGCGTGATTGTGCTGGCGAAGACCAGCGAGGCTCTCAAGAACCTCCAGGCGCAGTTCAAAGCCCGCACCACATCCAAACGGTACATCGCTCTCGTCGAAGGCATCCCGTCCAGCAGTGCGGGCATCATCGAAGCCCCGATTGGTCGCGACCCCAAACAGCGCAAGCGAATGGCCGTCATCCGTGATGGCCGACCGGCGACCACACGCTATCAGGTGCAGGAGCAGTTCAACGAACACGCCCTACTTGATGTGGAGCTTCTCACCGGGCGCACGCACCAGATTCGCGTTCACATGGCCTGGCTGGGGTATCCGGTGGCTGGGGATACGGTATACGGATTCCGCCGCCGCACGGTTCCTCTCAAGAATCGTATCTTCCTCCACGCCGCTGAACTTCAGGTCGACTCCCCCTCAACCGGCGAATGCCTGACCTTTGAAGCCCCACTGCCCGCGTCCCTGCTCAACATCCTTGACCAACTTCGCAGTGCCAGTCAGGGATCCTGGTCGTAGCGAGAGATCCACAACAAAAGCGCAGATCAACCGCATCTGCGCTTTGCTCACGAAATTGGATTTGTCGATTTATCGAGCAGCCACGCCTCGCACCAGTCCCATCCACGCCCGGATCGGCTTCAGATGCTCAGCAACATGTTTGTAGGTCTCTTCGGCAAGCGTGTTCCAGAGCGTATCGTTCTCCGTCCACGGATACTTTATCGTGTCATCCAGATCACTCTGGCTTAAGCGCCCGATCTCATCTATCAACTCGTGATACGATTTTCGGTACTCCGCCATAACATTATGCGCCGAACGCCCCCGGCTGTTCACATGAATCCAGGCATTGATCGCATCAAAATTGTAGTCCGGATCATACTGGCGATCTGCCCCCCCGCCACGCGCGTTGTTCAGGAAGTCGGCCTCCCGCTGCTGCCAGTAGGCGATGTGGGCAATCGCATCTTTGACTGACCACTTCCCTTCTGCACCGGGCTGGGAAAGCTGCGCATCGTTTAGCGCGGAGAAGACTTGCTCGATGTTCGAGTTTCCGACGCGTATGTAGTTCAGAAGCCTGCTTTTATCCATCATCCATCCTCTGGGAAATTTGCTATGCCATAGAATACCCGCGATCAACCTTTGGAGCCAACTCTCGCTAAATTGGAATCCAAAATCGTACGATTCACAGAAATACTTATCGATGTATAATGCGTTTATTCGTACCGCGATAGGGAGGATGATCCCATGTCCGAGAACCCCTTCATCCGGGAAGCCCTCACCCTGGCAAAGTCCGGCGACAAAGCTGGTGCGCGTGCTCTCGTCGATGACATACTCCGCACCGACCCCGATAACGCATCTGCATGGTTGATCCTGGCGCAGGTCGCCGAAGACCGCCAGCATGCCATCCGTTGTATGCGTCAGGTCATCCGTCTACGCCCGGACGATGCGAAGGCGCAGAGAATGCTGGAACAGCTTGAAGGTGGTCCCCCGAAGAAGGGGCGAACCGTCAAAGAATCATCCCGATTCGCTATCGCCCTACCAGCGGGGCTGCCGAGTTGGGTTCTCCCAGCCGCAGGAGGGATCATTGTTGTAATCCTGTGCCTTGCCGCCGCGCTCCTGATTCTTCCGCGGCTCTCAGCAAATCGAACACAGAACGCAGATGTAGACCAGCCCCAGCCAGGCGCGATTGCCGAGCAACCTGGGATACCGACGCCGACCACCCCGCCACGTGCGACGCAAGCCGCCATACTCGCTACCGTCGATCCAGAAGCGGTGACAATGGAGGAAACACTGAATGGCATTCTGGTTTCCCCCTTCGATCCCGTCGAATTTCAACTGCGCACGGGCATCCTCGAATCACGCCCGGAAGCAATCACGCACCCTAGCACGGCGGTAGGTAGTCGGGAGACGTTCTTTGTGATCATCGGAAGCCGCGTGATCGAGATTCCGTTTGTTCTCCGCTATCGCAAC
>JAHEME010000334.1 GCA_024643825.1 Chloroflexota bacterium
AGTCGAAACGGATACGGTCGCTCCTCCTATTATCGAAATTCCTCCTGTTGATACATCCTTCTCCTGGGCGGCTTCCCTGGCAACCTATCTCGACGCCAGCAACGAGAAGATCGCGCATATTGATCCGCGTGGCTACCCGCGCAGCACGCAGCGAACCGTTCCGCTGATGGATGTCTACATCCCCATGAAGGTGATCCCACTCGATGCACCCGATGATCGCAGCGAGTATGTTCGCTATCAGGTTGGAACCTGCCGAGCAGCCGATTGGCCCGGATTATGGTTCCCCCTACCGTATCAGCAGCTTAGTGCTGATCCCGGCCTCCCTGTTCAAGAGGTGATTTCGCGCCATCCGCTGGTGGTGATCCTGGGGGAAAGCGGCTCTGGTAAAACCACGTTACTTCGCCATCTTGTCTCCCATCATATCGATCTGCTGCTGGAGCAGGTGGACAATCGGGAATTTGAAACCCGATCAGGCGGCGGAACAATGATTCATCTGGGCCACCGCCTGCCTATCTATGCGGACCTTGCTGAGTTTGTCGATGAGCGTCATCCAAACGAAGATTTGCAGGAGTACATCCTGCGCCAGAGTGCCGAGACTTTGACGGGAGATGCCACCGCAAGCTCGATCCTGTCCGGTATTCTGGAAAGTGGGCAGGGTCTGCTTTTGCTCGATGGCCTCGACCAGGTGGCGACGGAGGAACAGCGTCGCATCGCATCTGACAACGTCTCCTCACTCGCTGCCAGGTGGGGGAGCGCAGGTAATCATATAGTGGTCACCAGCCGCTTTGAGGGATATGCGGAAGCCCCCTTACCCGCCTCCTTTGCCATCTACGGGATGCGCGGTCTTGATCGAAGCCAGGTAGGACCTTTCATGCTGCGATGGTCGCTGGCTCTTGCCAGGGTGCGGCGTCCGACCATCGGGGACGACGAGGTCATGCGTCAAGCGGAGTCTGAGGCGCTGGGGCTGGTGCGCGAAGTAGCTACGAATCCCCGTCTTTTCTCTCTGGTGAACACACCGCTGATGCTTCGGCTGCTAGTGGGGGTGTTTCGCCCGGGGACGGTGATTTCGCCGCAGCGCGCGGCGATCTACGAGATGGTCGCCGATGCTTTGATCCGCGAATGGCATCTGCCGCAGAGCAGTGCTGAAGAGCCGAAGATTCTTGAACAGGATGTGATCGCGATCCTTAGCGAACTGGCTTTCTGGCTCCAGGCATCGCGCCCTGCCGGCTTGCTTTCGGAAAACGAGATGCACCGCATACTTGGCTGGTTCTGGGGCCAAATGCATCCCAACACTACGAGCGAACAGGTCGAAGAGGCTGTGGCGGGTTTTTTGAGCCATGTTCGGATGTACTCAGGGGTGATCGCGGAGCTTGCCCCGCAGCGGTATGGGTTCGTTTTCCACGGCTTGCAGGAATATTTCGCCGCACGCTATCTGGTCTCCAGTTATCGGCTGGCCCCTGAGCGTATACGAGCCTATTTGCATGATCCTCGCTGGGCGGAAGTGATTCAACTGGCAGTCGGCTTCACCTCGCTGCGCTCCCGCGAAGATGCCACTGATTTAATTACGGCTGGCATCCTGGGGCGCAGCGAAGAAACTGACCAGGAAAATCGACCCTCCGATCAGTACGAGAATCTGCTCAAGCTGAATCTTTTTTTTGCGGCGCGGGTGTTGGGCCGCCAGATCGAGGTCAACCCGGAGCTTTCGCAGGCGATTGGCTCGGAGTTGATGTCGTTGTGGCTCGATGCAGATCGGGATAGTGCGGGCAGGTTTCACCTGATTTTTGATGGAGCACGCCATCACTTGCAGGCATTGGATGGGACAACCGCCAGCCGTCAGGCGCTTGGAATGGCCCGGCAGAGTCTGACCTCACCAGACGAGTATCGACGTGCCTTTGCCGCTGAAGCGGTCACGTTCTGGCCGTCTCAACTGGCAGAGGGTTGCGAAGCATTGGCCGAAAGCGGGCGGGATGCCCCTACGCTGGTACGACGTGCGATGGCGCTTTCTCTTCGACGCGCGCGCACCCTCACCAAAGGAGCGTATCGGCTTCTGTTGAATCTGGTGAGTGATGCGGATGATGATATCAGTGATCTGGCGCAGCAGACGCTGATCATGAATGCGCCAGTTCCCCCAGATTTACTGACGATGTGGATTGAACTGCTACGCAGCGACAACGCCACGCATCGGCGAGTGGCACTTCGCGTTCTGAGCCGCGTTGGATCGCTGCCTACTGGAGTGATCCAGGAACTCCTCCATCTGCTGACTGACCATGATGCGGACACGCAGCGTTCGGCGCTAAATGTGCTGGCAGGTGTGGCGCGGCTTCCCGAATCGGCAGTTACGGCGATTTGCCGGGCAGCGATGGATTCGAGCGCAACCACAGACACACGGATCGCGGCCATCCATACGTTGAACCGTCCGATGGAACTTCCCTCAGACGTGATCGAACTCCTGATCGATTGGACGTATGATCCGGAGGTTGCCGTGCGGAGCGCGGCTGTAGAAGCACTGGGTACCTGCAAGAATTCGAGCCGCGACCTGATTGATGCGCTGATCGAACGGCTGAGTGATCAGGTAGACAGCGTTCGCGTCACCGCTGCCGATCCGCTGGCGAAGAAGGGGATCAATGATCCGCGAATTCCTCATGTTTTTGCCCATGCTGTGAGCGATCCGGTTTTCTCGGTGCGATGTGCGGTCGCCAAAGCGATGAGTCAGTTCACGAATCCCAACGAGGAACTGCGGCGTGCCTGGCTCTTTCTGCTGAACGACCACGAGATGATTGTTCGCCAGGAAACTCTGGATGTTATCGCGGAGCTGGATAGCCCCGGTCATGAAATCATCGACTATTTGATCTCCCTTGTGAGCGTTTCCGATGTAGACCTAGCAACCAGAGCAACGCGGGCGCTGTGCGCTTTCCGGGGATTGTCCGAAGACACGTTGGCTGTGCTGGTACGCATGCTGACTACTCAGTGGGAAGCAAGTGGGAAGGCTATCACCGAGTGCCTGCGAGCACATTCGCCACTCAGTGAAGACCTGCTTACGGGGATCATGGATCTGGCGATGATTTCCCCGATGGGCGGAAGCCAGATCAAACGCAATCTGGCTGGGCTGCGTGTCCTGGCGTTGGAGATTCTCAGCTTTAGCAGCGAGGCTACAGCCTCTGTTCGCATCATGATGGACGCGGCTTCCCAGGCGGATAATCCGCAAGTTCAATGTGCCGCTTTGCGCGGCCTGGGACGATCCCGCAGGATGCACTCCGAGATGAAAGAAACTCTGCTGCAAATGCTGAACAGCGGGGATGTGAACGTCCGAGCTGCCGCCTGCGTCGCGCTGGCTACGCTGATCCGCACGCTGGCGGATCCACCCTTCCTCCCTTCGGAATTGGAGCGCATTGGTTCAACCATCGCTGGGCTGCTGGAGCAGATCACACCCAGGGCTTCGTGGGAATCGGGAACCGAGCTTCAGAATGATCTCCTGATGGCGCTGCGCTGGGTAGTAGCCCGATCACGACCGTCTTACCCGAAGCTGCCAGCCGTATCAGAACAACTGGGTGGCTATCCGAATTAACGTCATGGCAAAGGGCACGGCTTTGATCAAGATAGCCGCCGGGGAGCGGCTTTCGCTGACTGTCTCCAGGACGTTATCAAGCATTTCTACGACGTTCTGAAGTTTCTTGATCAGCGTTTCTTTAGGGGGCTTCTTTTCGTCCTTAACAAGGTCTTGAGCTGAGTCGATTTCCTGGATAACGTCGTGGGCCAGTTGAACGGGTAACTCGCCAATTTCTTTCGCCTTGATCATCATCTCTTTTAGATTTTCAAGGAGATCGGCAAACTGGCCCTGATTATCAATCATCGTCCCGTTCACAATCAGGTCATTGCCGGCGATCTGCTCCGCATTTACGGAGCCTCGCCCGACACTGGCCCCGACGCCGACATTTCCATAGATGACGATTGAATCGCTATCCTGGGACGACCGATTCGCTTTTGCCGATGACTCCTGATCACCATTCACTTTGTTTTCCATTGTATTCTCCTTTACCCGACGATTGTAAGTTAGTGTTCTAGTGAGGGCAATATTCCTCTCCTTCCGTTCTATCTATTGAGGAGATTGACATGGTAGCACTTCTCGAACCCCCTCAGCCTCATAACCTTTCGCCAGAGGAGCGAGCGCAGTTCCTGCGAATGGAGGCTCGGTTGCTCAAGTTGTACCAAACCACGAAGGACCCTGATACACGCGCCCAGATCGCAGAGGAAATTACGGCTATCAACGATATGCTGGGGATCAAGGCCAGGCTGCTCCCAGAAGGGGAACTGGCAAGCAAACCAGAAGCACCACATCCTCCGACCACAACCGTTGGCGGGGATGTTAAGTCGGGTGCGGCAGTGAATGGAACGGTCACTGCCGACCAGATCGCAGGCAACGACATCATCTCGGCAAACATCTATATTAACTCCGTGGAGAAGTTCATAAA
>JAHEME010000335.1:0-780 GCA_024643825.1 Chloroflexota bacterium
AAACATTGGTTGTCGAGAATCTGGCGAACCTCGATGCCCTACACGGGAACGATTTTCGCTTCTTTGCCGTTCCATTGAAGGCGCGCGCTGCAGCGGCGATGCCTGTACGCGCGTTTGCGGAGATTGTGGGATAATTAACCCACGCTCCCCCTCCTGGCCTCACTGCGACCGGTTTTCGTTGCCCTTCCAGAACGAAGCTCGGATGGGAGGGGGAAATGCGTAAGAGATCATAGGATAATGGTTTCTCAGGAATAGCGCAAGCAAGGCCACAGGTGAATCGGTAAAGGCACTGGAATCATGTCTGAGTACACACGACCTACACGCCCGCAGCGGCGCGACAGCGGCGAAACTCAGCCCATTGAGGTGAGAGGTCACGCGGTCGACATCGACAGCGATGATGCCGGATACTATGGACAAGACCTGCCAACTGTCCCGGCTCCACCTGTGAAGCGTGTGCGCAAGCGTCGGCGCAGGGATGCGTGGCGCGGAGAACCGCGGCGCAAAGGTGGCGCAGGTACAATCTTCGGCTACACGCCTCGTGCGATTGCCATCGGCGTAGGTGCAGGACTGGCGGTGATCGGCCTGCTCAGTGTGCTGATCGTAGTGGGGGCGTATTTCTACTTCCAACTTCTCGAACTCATTCTGCCCGGCGTGTCCGTCGCCGGGGTCGATGTTGGCACGCTCTCGCGTAGTGCCGCTGCCGCCAAACTCGAAGCGGCGGCGAACAGCGGGGAGAGCATTATCCTCAGCGATGGTGAGCAGAACTGGGTCGCGTCGCCC
>JAHEME010000335.1:790-4451 GCA_024643825.1 Chloroflexota bacterium
ATTTGATAGCACCCTGATAGGCACATCCGTCGCGCCCGCCGTGAGCTTCGACCCGGCGCAGGCGCGCATCGGGCTGGAAACGTGGGCCCCGATAATCAACAAAGAGCCGCAGGATGCCTCGCTGGTGATCGATGGCGGGCTGCTGACTCCGGTCGCAGGCGTGCCCGGTCATACGCTCGACGTAGACGCGACGCTGGCGGTGCTCGCCACCGACCCCGGCGCGGCCCTCGCCGAACCCTATTTGCCGCTGGTGCTGATTCCCGTGGCTCCCCGTGTCCCCGATGCGTCCGCCGCCGTTGCCGAAGCGCAGAGTCTCCTGAGTGTGCCGCTGAACATGACGGCCTACGACCCGGTCACCGACGAGAACTTCGCATGGACGGCAGACCCGGCGACCATCGCTGGCTGGCTCGGAGTCGAGACGACCGACGCTGGCCCACGCGTGATCGTGCAGGCGGATCGTCTCAGCGGATGGCTGTCAGACATCGACGCTGGGTTGGGCCAGGGGCGCACGGTCAGCCCGGAAGAGAGCGCGCCGCAGATTGAATCAGCATTGCGATCCCATACCCCTGTCACTCTGACCATTCGCCATGCGTCCACCACTTATACCGTGCAACCCGGTGAGACGCTCACACAAATTTCATGGAATGTCGGCATTCCCTACTGGCGCATCCTCGACGCAAATCCTGGCCTGGAAGCGAACACGATCAGCGTGGGGCAGACATTGAGCATCCCCAGCAAGGACGATCTCCTGCCCCTGCCCGTGATCGCTGCCAAGCGCATCCGGGTCTCGATCAGCCAGCAGCGGTTGTGGACGTATGACAATGGGACACTTTCTCACGAATACGTGATCAGCACCGGTATTGATCGCTCCCCCACGCAGCCGGGGATCTTTCAGGTGCAGGATCATACCCCCAGCGCCTACGCCTCCCTGTGGGATCTGACCATGCCCAACTTTCTCTCGATCTACGAATCATGGCCGGGATTCTTCAACGGCTTTCACGGGCTGCCGACGCTCTCCAACGGCCAGATTCTGTGGAAGGAGATTCTCGGCAAACCTGCGTCGTATGGCTGCATCATCCTCGACCTGCCCGATGGACAGGCGCTCTATGATTGGGCCGATAATGGGGTCGTCGTGGAGATCGTGGAGTAGGTCATTACGGAGGAGTTGATCCCTTTGCTGCTGTTTCCCGTTCAGGGGCGGGGGTGAACTGTACGCAGTTGGCTGTAGGGGTGACAGGCCTGTCACCCGCGCGAATGAACGTCCTCATCAGATGACCACTCCGCCCAGTTTGCCGAAGGGCCGAGAGGCCCTTTTTTACGCGAAACCGCTGGAAGTGGTTTCGCGCGTAGCCGGGTGATTTATCGCTCGGACTGGGGCCAGGAGGGGTGAGGTTTTCACCTCGGCGAGGTAAACCCGATCACCGCCAGCGCGAGGTTCAGACCCAGCCCCACCCAGTTGAGCGCCGTCATCAGCGTGCCCGGTGGCATCGCAGAGAGCAGGCCGAGGTTATCCAGCAGAAACCCCACCGATCCCCCAATCGCCCAGATCGGCAGCAGTCGCCGCCCCCGATCATTGTTGACCCATAGCAGCGCATACGTCGCGCCCAGCCCCGCAAACCAGATCGCGATCAGCGGGCGGATTAGCCCGTCAATCGGGCGCGGGTCGCCGATGTAGCGGACGACTGCATGCAGCAGAGCGAGCAGGGCGAGAGGGGCAAGAACTCGTGCATTTCGCATGAATGGCTCCGTTGGATAATGTAGCGTGGCACATCGTAGCATACACGGGCCACAGGTGGCAATTGTCCTGCGGAGCACGTACTATAGACACATGCGGCAGCCCTGCATTTCCCGTATGATCAAGGGATATGTCGTATCTGAAACGATTGATTCCTCCTGAACAGGAGTTTTGTGCATGGCAACCGAGCAGCAAATTACCAAAGCAATGATCGCCAGCACCGAAACGCACAGCGTAGGTGCGCGCCTCAGTGAAGTGATCCTCGGTGGGCAGGATGGCCTCGTTAACGTCCTGGGCGTGATCCTTGGGCTGGCAGCGGCGACACCCGACATTCGCATCATCATCGCGGGAGGTCTGGCCGCCACCTTCGCCGAATCGATCTCGATGGCGGCAGTGGCCTACACTTCCACCCTCGCCGATCTGGACTTCTACCGTTCTGAGGTGGCCCGCGAGTACCGCGAGATCAAGGAAGTACCCGAACTCGAACGCGCCGAAATCCGCGAAATCTTTAGCGGGTGGGGCTTCAAAGACAAGCTCCTCGACGATATGATCGACCACATCAGCCAGCACGAAGATCACTGGGTCGAGATCATGATGGCCCACGAGCTTCAGCTTCAGCCCGTCGATAAGAGTGGGCTTCTCAGCGGCGCGCTGTTAGTCGGCGTTTCAGCGATTGTCGGCTCCCTGATCCCGCTGGCTCCGTTCTTCTTCCTTCCCGTTGTGCAGTCTAGCATTCTCGCTGTGATTCTCTCCGCGATTGCGCTGTTCATTGTCGGTTTCGTCAAGGCGCGGCTGACCATCGGGCACGCGGGCCGCAGCGGGCTTCAGATGATGCTGATCGGCATCATCTCCGCGCTGGCTGGATACCTGATCGGCGCGTTGTTTGGAGCGCAGTAGGTACGAGTTCACCAAGGATTCTGATCTGATTCCCACTCCTATGAAATCCTCCCGTCAGCCGATCTGGGCGCTGATCGCCATCCTTGCCATTCTGCTGGGCGCATCGTGGCTGCGCGCCACCCACCTGACCACCTGGCCCCCCGGTCTCTCCCGTGATCAGGCGGTCAATGGCGTGGATGCCCTGAACATCGCCCAGATCGGGACGTTCCCCTTCTACTCCGGTGATGGTCGCCCGGAGCCGCTCTATCGTCTCTTCCTTGCCCCGCTGATCGCCCTCATCGGCCCCAACCTGCTCGCCCTGCGATTCGTCAGCTTCGCTTTCGGAGTGCTGGCGGTAGCGGCAGCCTATCGTGCAGGTCGCCACATGGTTCCGAGACAGTCCGGGCGCGCCGCACCGATCCTCGCTGGGTTGCTGGCAGCAGGCACGCTGGCGATTCTTCCCGGTCACATCACCCTGAGCCGCGTGGCCTACCGTGCCATCCCGCTCCCCTTCGGCCTGCTGATGTTCGTCGATGCGTTTGTCACCGCATGGCGCACCCGCCGCCGCGATTCGTTCCTCGCCGCAGGAATTTGGCTCGGATTCTCCGTGATGAGCTATACCGCTGGCCTTGCCGCCCTGCCGATAGCCGCGCTGGGGGGGCTCCATCAGGGCCTCATGGCGCTGATTCGCCGCCCGAAGCGTCCGCCCCGTATCTCGTGGATCAGCGGCAACCTGTGGATGGGCGTGGCCCTGCTTGCCATCATCAGCGGCCTGCTGGTGATGGGCATCATTCAGCCTGAATTGTTCAGCCGCGCCAACGAAGTCAGCCGCGTCCAGACGTTCAGTGACGTTCTGGCCCGCGCCTGGACTCGCAGCCTTGCAACCTGGCAAACGTTCACCGGAAGCGGCGACATCAACCCGCAGTATAACATTGCCAGTGAGCCGCTGATCCCCCTGGCCCCGCTGTACTGGCTGCTGCTGATCGGGGGGGGCGCGTCGCTGCCGCGCTGGCGCAGAGTAGCTGGCTGGCTTGCCGTCGGTCTCCTTGC
>JAHEME010000336.1 GCA_024643825.1 Chloroflexota bacterium
TTATCCTTTGCCCGTTCAACTTCGGAAAAAGAACTCGGTCACTGCCCATTTACCCAAAGGCTTTCTTGCCCGTCGTCGCCAACCTGCCCTGCTGGTTGGCTCAACTTAGCGGAAACTAAAGATGTAATGGGGAAATGGTAAGCCGCTATTGAAAAGCGGCTTACCAAATTTACCGAAGAATAGCTAGAACAACGTGTAAATGAAGGGCGCGATCCCTGATGCGCTGGCAAAGATCAGCAAAAAGCCAAACACAAGCAGGACAACCACCATAGGAATAAGCCACCATAGTTTCCTATTCCACAGCAGCCGCAGGAATTCCCCCACAATCCCTAGATTGTTCAGCATATTTTTAAAGAATTGTCCCATTGCTGTATCCTCTTTACTACCCTTTGATTTGATCTTTGTAAATCATGAAACGATCCATGACCAGAAGTTCTAGCGCCCCTTTATGAAAGGTGCTAAATGCGTTCTGAGGCGTTGTCACAATAGGTTCGCCGCGAAGATTGAAACTCGTGTTGAGCAGGACGGGTACGCCGGTAGCCTGGCCGAATTTCTCGATCAGCCCATAATACCACGGATTATCTGACCGCCGGACAGATTGTAAGCGCCCACCGCCATTTACATGGGTTACGGCAGGGATCATCGACCGCTTCTCTTCTAGGATTGGTCGTACTACCAGCATGAAACGTGGGGATTCCTGACCCTCGTATTTCCCCATATCAAAGAATTCTGGCGCACGTTCCTCTGTGACAACCGGAGCAAAAGGTCGGAATGGTTCTCGGAACTTGATCTTGAGATTGACAATCTCTTTCATCTCAGCACGTCGCGGATCAGCGAGGATGCTTCGATGCCCTAATGCTCTAGGCCCCCACTCAAAGCGACCCTGAAACCACCCAACCACGCCACCGCCAACCATCGTCTCAACCGTGCGGTTGAGTAGTATATCGTCGTCCTCTACGTAGGTGTACGGGATGCCCTCTGCATCCAGAAAGCCACGAATTTGGTTCTCTTCGTAGCTTTTACCATAGTAGACATTCTCCATGACAAATTTCCGGGGCTTGCCAAGCAATACATGATAGACATAAAGCGCTGCTCCCAAGGCCCCACCTGCATCGCCAGCTTCTGGCTGGATATACATTTCCTCAAAGGGCGTCTCATCCAGAATACGCCCGTTTGCTACGCTGTTCAGCGCAACCCCTCCAGCCATCACCAGCCGCTTCGATCCAGTACTCTCGTGCGCATAGCGTGCCATGCGGATGATGGTCTCTTCTGTCGCAACCTGAATGCTGGCGGCAATGTCAGCGAAACGCTCGTTTTCGCGGGCGGCATCTTCGGCCCGATCTGGATGGGTCATTGAAGTGAAGAACTCGGACTCTTTATTGCGCTCTGGCCCAAACAGATCCACGAACTTGCGATTATAGGTTCGCCGCGCGGAATGATGGAACGAGAAATAATCCATGTTCAGCCGCAAGCTTCCATCATTGCCCAGATCGAACGTTTGATAGACCTTATCCAGATACCGGGGTTCCCCGAATGGGGCCATCCCCATCACCTTATATTCGCCTTCGTTGACCTCGAACCCGAGATAGGCAGTGAACGCGGAGTATAGCAGCCCTAACGAGTGCGGAAATCGCACCTCATTGTGAAGTTGAATCTTGTTTTCGACAGTTCCATCAAAAGAACCTGCCGCATGACCTACGGTCGCCGTCGTCCACTCGCCGACACCATCAATGGTGAGAACTGCTGCTTCCTCATAAGGGGAAGCAAAAAAGGCGCTGGCAGCATGGGACATATGATGTTCGGTAAACAGGAGTTTATCGGAAGAGAGTTTCAATTTATCGAGAAGCTCGCTCTTTATCCAGAGCTTCTCGTTGAACCAGGTGATCATCGATTCCCGGAAAACTTCGATTGCCTGGGGGTACATTCCCAGCGTGCTCATCAAGATTCGCTCGAATTTCAGCAGGGGCTTCTCATAGAATACTGCATAATCGAGTTCATTCGACGTAATACCTGCTTCTTCCAGGCAGAAATCAATCGCACGCTTAGGGAAGCCCGAATCGTGCTTCTTGCGAGAAAACCGTTCTTCTGCTGCCGCCGCGATTAGTTCGCCATCTTTCAGAAGGCAAGCTGCTGCATCGTGGTAGTAGCATGAGATACCCAGAATATACATGAGGAAAGACTAGCTCCATCATTGCTTTTTCAGGTAAGTAACCGCATCCCATTATAACGGCAGGGTAGGAGGTTGTCTAAGTGCGAGACTCGGCAAATTGCACTGACCCGCCTGAAAGCTGGAGTGCAGTGAGAGTCATTTTTGTCACGCGACTTTGTGACCGTTTCCGTTCATTTGTTATGTGACAAAATAGCCCTCCGAAAAGTGATTTCTTGGGTCTTTATTGCAATGCCGTCACTATTTTGAGTCTTCAATCTTTTCTCAGATCATTTGATCAGTATGTAGTTATGATTCGCCGTAGTCGTAGTAAGAGGCAACCTTTTGTTGAAACAGAGCATATTTGGCTTTATTTATGCCACATATGGGGATGGGCAACTTTCGTCCCCCCGGATGTAGTGTTTTAGTTTCAAAAACGTATGTTTATAGTTTGTCAACAATCAGGAGGCAATTGCGTTTCCAGCGTTCAAAGACTGAGTGAGGATTCTTGAGGTTGCGTTCTGTTTCAACTTTTTTCTAACTCCTTTTCAACATTTTTCACACCTTTTCCACAAACTTTCCACAATTCCCTGACAGGGCATTTCGCTGATGAAGCTGGTTGGCCGAGGAGGGGGGGCATGTTACAATCGCGCGCTACTCTGGGCCATGTGAAGAGTTCTATCTGGCTGTCTGATGGCCCTTCGGAGACACCTTTATGCCACACTTGCTTGTAACCGGTGGCGCTGGCTTCATCGGGAGCCACACTGTTCGACGTTTTTTGGATCGTGGATGGAAGGTCACTGCGTTCGATAACCTCTCTCGCATTGGCTCCAACCTCAATCTGGATTGGCTGCGATCCCACTCATCGAGCACGAACCTGACCTTTGTAGAAGGTGATGTGCGCGAATACGACGCTCTGCTGCCGCTGGCTGCTGCCGCTGATGCAATTCTGCACGCAGCCGGGCAAACCGCCGTTACCAACTCGGTAAACAACCCCCGTCATGATTTTGAAGCCAACGCTCTAGGTACGATCAATCTGTTAGAGGCGGTGCGGGAAAACCTCACCGCCACGCATAATCCAGTGATTATCTACACATCAACGAACAAGGTCTATGGAGCGATGGAGGAGGTTGGCACGTACCTCGACGGAGATCGGTATGTGTATCGGGGATTGGCGGAGGGCGTTGCAGAGACACAGCCACTTGATTTTCACTCCCCGTATGGATGCTCTAAAGGAACGGGCGATCAGTATATGCGAGACTATTCTCGCATCTATGGAATGCGAACCATTGTTTTCCGGCAGTCGTGCATTTATGGAGTGTGGCAATTTGGTGTGGAAGATCAGGGGTGGTTGGCTTATTTCACGCTGGCTGCGGTACTTGGCTTGCCCATCACAATCTTTGGGGATGGAATGCAGGTGCGCGACGTGCTCTACATCGACGATCTGGTAGACGCATACGAGAAGGTGATTGATCAATCTGCCATCACGTCAGGGCAGATTTACAACATCGGAGGTGGGCCTACACGCGCCATTACCCTGCTTGACCTGATCGCACTACTAGGCGAACTTCGGGGAAGTCCACTCGACACTACCTTTGATGACTGGCGACCGGGCGACCAGCGCGTGTATGTCAGCAATATCAGCAAAATGCAGCGCGATCTTGGATGGCAGCCGGCTATTGATGTTGCCAGTGGCGTACGAAGATTGTATGAATGGGCGCAGGCGAATCGGAGCTTATTGACTCAGGCACGGAATCAACTCGCGGAGAAAGAGCCGCGTGCCTGACCCAGCGGCTATCCTGACCATCGAAGCCGCCAGCCCCGGCGGTGTGCCCGCTCTGGTTGATACGGTCTACAAACTGATGCAAGAGTGGGATTATGATCCTACCGTCTTCCGCACACAATTTGCACAAGGAAACCCTGGTGTATTCCAACGGATAGCCACTACGCTACGTTTCTGGTCGCCAACTTCTACCCAGGAGCGCGGCCTGGATACTGTGCTGGTTCCTGCTCCGCCTCTGCCTCTCTGGTTGTTCTACGTCGTACCTCATTTTCTGTTTGGCCCATTGCTTGGTCGCTATCCGATGGTGCTTGCCATATCTGGAAGCGCACATGTAGCCCTTCCGCTGGCGTTGCGCGGAATCCCTTATGTGCTCTGGGTTGCTACCGTATACGAAGATGAACTTCGCGCCAAGGCGGATGCCGGAGATAGCTGGGCCAAGCGGGTGCTTACCAGCCCAACGTGGCGCATTCTAGTGTCGCAAGAACGCCTCGCGCTTCGCAAAGCGACTCGCATTCTGGC